>DATEGC010000106.1:0-11682 GCA_035280285.1 Candidatus Dormiibacterota bacterium
AAAATCTACGCTGGCCCGGCTGATCACCGCTCTTTTGCCCGTGACGGCCGGGAAGATTGTTTTCGACGGGCAGGACATCACCAAGCTGCGCGGCCGGCGACTGCGCCGGATCCGCTTCAACATGCAGATGATCTTCCAGGACCCGTTTGCGTCGCTGGACCCGCGCATGACGGTGGGCGACATCCTCCAGGAGCCGCTGGACAACTTCACGATCGGATCGGTGCGCGACCGACGGAAGAGGGTCCAGGAGCTGCTGCGGCTGGTGGGTCTCAACCCGAACTTCACCAACCGCTACCCGCATGAGTTCTCCGGCGGTCAGCGGCAGCGCATCGGAATCGCGCGGGCGCTGGCTGTGAACCCTTCGTTCATCGTGTGTGACGAGGCGGTGTCGGCGCTGGACGTATCGATCCAGGCACAGATCATCAATCTGCTCCAAGATCTGCAGAGAGAATTTCATCTGACCTATTTGTTCATAGCGCACGACCTGGCCGTGGTGCGGCACCTGTCGGACCGGATCGCGGTGATGTACCTGGGCAAAGTCGTCGAGACGGCGGATCGGAACGACATCTATGAGCGGCCGCAGCACCCGTACACCAAGGCGCTGCTGTCGTCGATCCCGGTGCCGGACCCGATCGTGGAGAAGGAGCGCGCGCCCATCACGCTGAAGGGGGAGATCCCGTCGCCGGTCAATCCGCCGTCAGGGTGCCGGTTCCATCCGCGGTGCCCGATCGCGCGAGTGCCGGGTGTGTGCTCGGAGGTGGAGCCGCAGCTCGAGCCGCACGGGGCCCGGGACCAGGTGGCGGCCTGCCACTTCGCCGGCGAGGTCTAGCCCGGCGGCCTTACCGCCAGAACTCGATATCCCTTCTTCGCCTTCAGGCGTGTCAGGCCATAGCCCTTTCCGGCCAGCCAGGCCGCGAGCGAGTCGGAGCCCAGGTTCCTCTGTACAACGAGGTAGGCCGCCCCGCCCGGCTTGAGGCGAGGCAGCCACTCGAGCAGGATCTGGTGCAGGGCCTGCTTGCCGACCCGGACGGGCGGGTTGGAGTAGATGGCGTCAAACCGGACGCCGCCGGGCACATCTGGCGGTGCCGCCGCGGTCACATTGGGGGCGGCGGCCGCGGCGGCGTTGGCACGGGTCAGCTCGAGCGCGCGTTCGTTGACGTCGACCGCCCACACGTGGGCTCCAGGCGAGCGGCGGGCGAGCACGATGGCGATCGGCCCGTAACCGCTGCCCAGGTCGAGCACCTCTCCGGTCGCCGGCGGGGCAGGAGCCTCTCGGAGCAGGACCATGGTCCCCAGATCAACCCCTTTGGAGCCGAAAACGCCCCGGTCAGCCTCCAGGTCGAGCTCGAGCTCGCCGAGCCGGAGCCGGACCGTCCTCGGTCGCGAGCGCACCTCCGGCCGAGCTTCGAAGTAGTGGGATTTGGGTATACTCATCGCTTGTCGCCCAATCGGCTGCTGCCGCGCGGGAACAAATCCCCCATTCGGAGAAACCTTTGCCGACCATCCAGCAGTTGGTCCGCCTCGGAAGACGGGCGGCCAGAGCGAAGTCTAAGGCGCCCGCGCTGCGGGGCTCCCCGCAGAGGCGGGGCGTATGCGTGCGCGTCTATACCCAGACGCCCAAGAAGCCGAACTCCGCTCTTCGCAAGGTCGCGCGCGTCCGTCTGACGACCGGGATCGAGGTCACCGCCTACATCCCGGGCATCGGCCACAACCTTCAGGAGCACTCGGTCGTGCTCATCCGCGGCGGCCGCGTCAAGGACCTGCCGGGCGTCCGGTACCACATCATCCGCGGCACGCTGGACACAGCCGGTACCAAGAACCGCAAGAAGGCTCGGTCGAAGTACGGCGCGAAGCGGGAAAAGGGCAAGGCGGCAGCCTGATGCCTCGCCGCAGCCGTCCCGTCAAGCGTGTCGTCGCGCCCGACCCTGTGTACCAGTCGGACTCTATCGCCAAGTTCGTCAACGTGGTCATGAGCCGGGGCAAGCGCTCGACGGCCGAGAAAGTCGTGTACGACGCGCTGGCGCGTGCTTCGAAGCAGGCCAAGAAGGAGCCGCTCGAGGTCTTCGACCTTGCCATCCGCAATGCCACGCCGCTGCTGGAGGTCAAGCCCCGGCGAGTCGGCGGCGCCACCTACCAGGTGCCGGTCGAGATTCGGCCGGAGCGCCGGCTGGCGCTCGCCCGCCGCTGGATCGTCCGTTTCGCGAGGCAGCGGGGCGGGAAGAGTATGAGTGAGAAGCTCGCCTTCGAAATTCTCGATGCTGCGCAGAACACGGGCGGTGCGGTGAAGCGCAAAGAGGAGACCCACCGGATGGCCGAAAGCAACAAGGCTTTCTCGCATTTCCGGTACTAAGAGACATGAACGTGGCACTGAAAATGCAGGAGCGTCCCGTCGCCATCGACAAGGTCCGAAACATCGGAATCATGGCGCACATCGACGCGGGCAAGACGACGACGACCGAGCGGATCCTTTTCTACGCGGGCCGCATCCACAAGATGGGCGAGGTCCACGAAGGGGCTGCGACCATGGACTGGATGGTCCAGGAGAAGGAGCGCGGGATCACGATCACGTCAGCGGCCACGACCGCCAACTGGCGCGACCACTCGATCAACATCATAGACACACCCGGACACGTGGACTTTACCGTCGAGGTCGAGCGGTCACTGCGCGTGCTGGACGGCGCGGTGGCGGTGTTTGACGCCGTCGCGGGCGTCGAGCCGCAGTCCGAGACAGTGTGGCGCCAAGCCGATCGCTACGGCGTGCCCCGCATCGCCTTCATCAACAAGATGGACAGGATCGGCGCGGACTTCTTCGGATCGCTGAACTCGATCCGCACCCGGCTGGGCGCGCGCGCGGTGCCGATCCAGCTGCCGCTAGGCTCGGAAGCCAACTTCCAGGGCTACATCGACCTGCTCAGCAAGGAGACGGTCGTCTACACCGACGACCTCGGCACCAAGTCGACCGAGTCCCTGGAGATTCCGGCCGGCATGCACGACCTGGTCAGCCAGTATCGCCACGACCTGATCGAGGCGGTCGCCGACTTCGACGACGGGATCATGCATAAGTACCTCGAGGAGCAGGACATCACCGAGGGAGAGATACGTGTCGCTTTGCGGCGCGGCACCGTCGCGGGCGTCCTGGTGCCCGTGCTGTGCGGCGCGGCTTTGCGCAACCGTGGCGTGCAGCCGATCCTGGACGCGGTTGTCGATTACCTGCCGTCGCCGGCGGACGTTCCGGCCGTCGAGGGCAAGGATCCCAAGACCGGAGCGCTGGAGGTGCGTGAGCACGACGACAATGAGCCCTTTGCGGCCCTAGCGTTCAAGATCCAGATGGACCCGCAGGGCGTGGGCAAGCTGACGTTCTTGCGTGTCTACTCAGGGCGGTTGCGCGCCGGCACCTCAGTTTTGAATGCCTCGACCGGTAAGCGCGAGCGCTTCGGCCGCATCTTGCGCATGCATGCCATCCGCCGCGAGGACGTCGATGAAGTTTTCACCGGCGACATCGTGGCGGCGGTCGGCCTCAAGTCGACAACGACCGGGGACACGCTGTGCGATGAGTCGCATCCGATCGTATTGGAGGCGATCACGTTCCCCGAGCCGGTGATCTCGGTCGCGATCGAGCCCAAGACGAAGGCCGACCAGGAGAAGCTCGGCATGGCCCTGCAGCGGCTGTCGGAGGAGGACCCGACCTTCAAGGTGCACACTGACGAGGAGACCGGCCAGACGATCATCGAGGGCATGGGCGAGCTTCACCTCGAGATCATCATCGACCGCCTGCTGCGCGAGTTTCGCGTCGATGCCAACCAGGGCAAGCCGCAGGTCGCGTACAAGGAGGCGATTCGACGGCCCGCCCACGGCGTCGGGCGTTTCGTTCGCCAGACCGGCGGCAAGGGTCAGTACGGCCACGCTGAGGTCGACGTGCGGCCCGGCGAGCGCAGTTCCGGGTTCGTCTTCGATGACAAGATCACGCAGGGGCGCATCCCGCGCGAGTACATCCCCTCGATCGAGAAGGGAATCCGCGAGGCGCTGCAGTCCGGCGTCGCGGCTGGATATCCGGTCGTGGACATCGTCGTCACGCTCGTCGATGGGTCGTATCACCAGGTCGACTCGAGCGAGATGGCGTTCCAGGTCGCCGGGTCGATGGCGGTGAAGGACGGCATGCATAAAGCACAGCCGTACCTGCTGGAACCGATCATGAAGGTCGACGTCGTGATGCCTGAGGAGTACCTCGGCGACGTGATGGGCGACCTTGCGTCGCGGCGCGGTCATATCCTCGGCATGGAAGGCCGCGGCACGTCGCAGAACGTGAAGGCGCACGTGCCTCTCGCGGAGATGTTCGGCTACGCTACCGAGCTTCGGTCGATGACCTCGGGGCGGGCGACGTATTCGATGGAATTCAGTCATTACGCAGAAATGCCCGGCAATTTGGCGGAGGCCGTAGGGCGCCGCACAAGCGCGCGGAGTTAGTTAGGAGGAAACAGTGGCGAAGAAGAAGTTCGAACGGACCAAGCCCCACCTGAACGTCGGGACTATCGGTCACATCGACCATGGCAAGACGACGCTGACCGCTGCCATCACGAAGGTGCTTGCAGAGAAGGGCCTGGCCGAATACACACCATTTGACCGGATCGACAAGGCGCCGGAGGAGAAGGCGCGAGGCATCACGATCTCGATCACCCACGTGGAGTACGAGACGGAGAAGCGGCACTACGCGCACGTGGACTGCCCCGGGCACCAGGACTACATCAAGAACATGATCACCGGCGCCGCCCAGATGGACGGCGCGATCCTCGTCGTGGCCGCCAATGACGGCGCCATGCCGCAGACGCGCGAGCACATCATCCTGGCCCGCCAGGTCAACGTGCCGTACCTCGTCGTCGCGCTCAACAAGGTCGACATGGTCGACGACAAGGAGTTCATCGAGCTCGTCGAGCTCGACCTCCGCGAGCTCTTGAACCGCTACGAGTTCCCCGGTGACGACATCCCGATCGTCCGCATCTCCGCCCTAAAGGCCCTCGAGGGCGACCCCGAGTGGACGCCCAAGATCCTCGAGCTGATGAACGCGGTCGACACGTACATCCCGGAGCCCGAGCGGCCGGTCGACAAGCCGTTCCTGATGCCGATCGAGGACGTGTTCACGATCGAAGGTCGCGGCACGGTCACTACCGGTCGGGTCGAGCGCGGCAAGCTGAAGAGGAACGAGGAAATTGAGATCGTCGGCATCAAGCCGCAGAGCTCGAAGACGGTCGTCACTGGCATCGAGATGTTCCACAAGGACATGGACGAGTGCCAGGCGGGCGACAACGTAGGCACGCTGCTCCGAGGCGTGAAGCGCGAAGACGTCGTGCGCGGCCAGGTGCTGGCAAAGCCTGGCAGCATCACGCCGCACACTGTCTTCAAGGCTCAGGTGTACGTCCTGAGCAAGGAAGAGGGCGGCCGCCACACGCCGTTCCTCACCGGCTATCGCCCGCAGTTCTACATGCGGACCACCGACGTCACAGGCGAGGTCAAGCTGCCCGAGGGCGTCGAGATGACCATGCCCGGCGACAACGTGGTGATGGAGATCACGCTGGGCGAGCCGATCGGTATGGAGCAGGGACTGCGGTTCGCCATCCGCGAAGGCGGCAAGACCGTCGGCGCCGGGGTGGTGACCGAGGTCATCAAGTAACCACGACAGATAAGGAATAGGGAGCAAGGCTGAGCAGTGGCGCAGGAGATTCGGATCCGGCTCAAGGCTTACGACCATCGAGTCCTGGACCAGGCGGCGGACAAGATCGTCGACACCGCCCGCCGTACGAACGCGCGCACTGCCGGCCCGATCCCGCTTCCCACCGAAATCTCCAAGCTCACAGTCATCCGTAGCCCCTTCATCGACAAGGACTCGCGTGAACAGTTCGAGATGCGCACCCACAAGCGCATCGTCGACATCCTCGATCCCAACCCGCGCGTAGTCGACGCGCTCATGCGCCTCAGCCTCCCCGCGGGCGTGAGCATCGAGATCAAGAGCTGAGATGAAAGGTCTGCTCGCCAAGAAGCTGGGCATGACCCAGCTCTTCAACCCCGACGGCACGACGAGCGCCGTCACCGTTCTCGAGGCCGGACCCTGCAAGGTACTGGGCCTGAGGACGACCGAGAAGGACGGCTACAGCGCCGCCCGCATCGCGTTCCTACCCATAAATGAGAACAAGCTCAGCGAACCACGTAAGGGCGAATTCAAGAAAGCCGGCCTCGAACCGCACCGCCACATCGTCGAGATCCGCAACTTCGACGCGATCGAGGCGGGCGCGGAGCTCAAGGCCGAGATGTTCAAGGAGGGCGAGCTCGTCGACGTGACGAGTACCAGCAAGGGCAAGGGTTTCCAGGGTCTCGTGAAAAGACACAAGTTCAGCCGCGGCCCCGAGTCGCACGGTTCGATGAACGTCCGCCAGCCGGGCGCCATCGGCGCCACTGACGCGGCACGAGTTTTCAAGGGCGTGCGCATGTCCGGCCAGATGGGGAACGAGCGTGCAACGTCCCGCGCATACAAGGTCGTAAGGGTCGACGCCGAGCGCAACCTGCTCATGGTCAGGGGCGGCGTGCCCGGCGCGAAGGGCGCCCTCGTGCTGGTCAAACAGTCGACCAAGAAGATCAAGCCCAAGGGTCCTGGTGGCAAGCCGAACCCGAGGAAGGTCTGAACGAATGGCGGTGCAGGCTCCGTTCTTCGACGCACTCGGTGAACGCAACGGTGAGGTCGACCTTCCGGAGAGGATCTTCGCCGAGACGCCGAACATGTCCGTCATGCACCAGGCCTACCTCCGCCAGCTCGCCAACGCTCGCCAGGGCACGGCCAGCACGAAAACGAGAGCGGCGGTAAGAGGCGGCGGCGCCAAACCTTATCGCCAGAAGGGCACGGGTCGCGCTCGCCACGGCAGCATCAGAGAACCGTCCATGAAGGGCGGCGGCAAGGTCTTCGGCCCCAAGCCCCGCGACTACTCGCGGCGCATGCCCAAGCAGATGCGGCGGCTCGCCCTCAGGAGCGCCCTTAGCCAGAAGGCGAGCGACGGCCATGTCAGGGTCATTGAAGCGTTCGTTTTCGACGAGCCCAAGACAAGCCAGGCCGCTGAGCTGATGGAGGCGATCGGCCTGGACAGCACGGCCCTCGTCGTGCTGCCCGCACCCAACTACACGGTCAGCCGGTCGTTCGAAAACCTCGCTGCCACGAAGATCGTCCTGGCGAGAAACCTGAACCTCCGAGACCTCTTCAGCCACACGTACCTGCTTCTGGCGAAGGACTCGCTCGAGCTGATCGAGGAAAACTTCAGCCCCCGCGAGAAGGGAGAACCGAGATGACCACACGAGCCGCGAGCGAGATCGTGATCGGCCCGGTCATCACCGAGCGCACCTACCTGCTCTACACGCAAGGCCGCTACACGTTCCGGGTGGCCGCCAGCGCGAGCAAGACCGAGATCAAAAAGGCGCTCGAAGAGCAATACGAGTCGCAGAACATCGAGGTCAAGCGCATCAACACCGTGTCGATGCGAGGCAAGAAGCGCCGCAGCTTCCGCCGCGTCGGCACAGGCCAGGTTGGCAGCACGTCCGAATGGAAGAAGGCAATCGTCTCTCTTGCCGAAGGCCAGAAGATCGAAGGCCTCTTTGGGTCGGTTTGATGCCAGTTAGAAAGTTCAAGCCCACCAGCCCAGGAAGACGCTTCATGTCGATCGCAGGTTTTGACGAGATCACGGCCCAGCGTCCGGAGAAGACTCTGCTCGAGTCCCTGCCGACGCACGCCGGCAGAAACAACCAGGGGCGGATCACCACCCGGCACCAGGGCGGTGGCTACCGCAAGCTCTATCGCAAGATCGACTTCAAGCGGGACAAGTTCGGTGTCCCCGGCAAAGTCGCCAGCATCGAGTACGACCCGAACCGCAGCGCGCGCATTGCGCTCATCCATTACAAGGACGGCGAGAAGCGCTACATCCTCGCTCCACTCGGGCTGAGGGTCGGCGACCCGATCGAAAGCGGGCCGGACGCACCGGTGAGGATCGGCAACGCGATCCCGCTGCAGAGCATCCCGGTCGGCTCGACGGTGCACAACATCGAGCTCACGCTAGGCCGCGGCGGCCAGCTTGTCAGGAGCGCTGGCACCAGCGCGCAGCTGCTGGCCAAGGAAGGCGACTACGCCGTGATCAGGATGCCCAGCGGCGAGCTGAGGAGAATCCACGTCCGCTGCCAGGCCACCATCGGCCAGGTCGGTAATATCGAGCACGAGAACGAGTCCGGTGGCAAAGCCGGTCGCAGCCGCTGGTTGGGGCAGCGCCCCGAGGTGCGCGGCTCGACCATGAACCCTCGCGACCATCCCCACGGCGGTGGCGAGGGCAAAACGGGCACCGGTGGAAACCCCAAGACGCCTTGGGGCAAGCCCGCCCTCGGCTACCGGACGCGCAAACCCAAGAAGGCCAGCGACAAGCTCATCATCCGCCGCCGCGAGAAGAAAGGACGCACAAAGAAGTAGCGCGATCATGACGCCTGTACTGCAGTACCGAACGGAGATCGATAACGGCATCGCCGTGGCTTCGACCACGGTCGACATGGCCTGGATGAACCGGGCCAGCTGGCGTCATCGTCGCTTCGGCCTGGAATTCGCACCCGGGCACCGCGATTTCAGGCCGGGAATGGAAGGAGTCTGTTAGTAGATGTCACGCTCCACGAAGAAAGGGCCGTTCATCAGCGCGAGCCTGCGCGCCAAGATCGAGAAGATGAACCAGACGCGCGACAAGAAGGTGATCCGCACCTGGGCTCGCGCGTCTGTGATCTACCCGGACATGGTCGGGCACACGATCGCGGTGCACGACGGGCGCAAGCACGTGCCCGTCTTCATCAGCGAGAACATGGTCGGTCACCGGCTGGGAGAGTTCGCGCCCACGCGCCATTTCCGCGGCCACGGCACTCACGTCGAAAAGACGACGACGGTCAAGTAGGAAAAGTTGGCGACGATGGAAGTTTCAGCCGTTCAGAAGTTCGTCCGCAGAGCGCCTCGCAAGGCGCGGCTGGTGGCCGACTCCGTGAAGGGCATGAAGGTCACGGACGCCCTCAACTACCTCGAGTTCTCGCCCAAGCACGCGGCCAAGGACGTCGCCAAGGCGATCAAGTCCGCCGCCGCCAACGCGGAGCACAACTTCAATCTCAACCGCGACGACCTCGTGCTCAAGCAGCTGCTCATCGACGAGGGGCCGACGTTCCGGCGCAGGCGTCCAGTCAGCCGCAGCATGGCGCACGAGTACTTCCATCGCACCTGCCACATCACGGCGGTTGTCGAAGACCAGCCTGCCCCGGCGCGCGCGCAGGGCGCATCAAACAGGAGATCGTAAGTAGTTGGGTCATAAAGTCCACCCGAACGCGTTCCGCTTAGGTGTCTTCCGGCCCTGGGAGGCGAACTGGTTCGCCAATCCCAAGGACTACACGAAGATGCTGCACGAGGACCTCGAGATGCGCCGCGTCATTCTCTCGCGCCTTCGTAACGCCGGCATCGCCAAGATCGAGACAGAGCGCTCATCTAACGCCCAATTGACTGTCACCATCCACACCGCGAAGCCGGGCATCGTCATCGGCAAGGGCGGGTCGTCGGTCGACCAGCTGAGGGAGGACCTCGAGAAGCGCTTCGGCAACCGCGTCCGCATCTCGATTCAGGAGATCAAGCAGCCCGAGCTGGACGCACAGCTCGTCGCCGAGAACATCGCCTCACAGATCGAGCGCCGCATCAGCTACAAGCGCGCGATGAAACAAGCGATCCTGCGGACGATGCGCGCTGGGGCAAAAGGCGTGAGGATCTATTGCGGCGGCCGCCTGCGCGGCGCGGAGATGGCGCGCCGCGAGTGGGACCGTGAGGGGCGGGTTCCCCTGCACACCCTTCGCGCCGACATCGACTTCGGCCGCGCGACCGCCAAGACCACCTTCGGCGCCATCGGGTGCAAGGTCTGGATCTACAAGGACCAGATCTCGCCGGCCCAGCGCCGCGCCGCGGTCACGGAAGACACCGTACCCATCGCAGAGGCCATCGCCCCCCAGGCGGAGCTGGTCGAGGCGGCGGTGGCTGCGCTCGAACCGGCTGCAGCCGCGCCGGCCGCGGAACCGTCGTCGCGCGCACCGCGCCGCACCCGGACGAGCGCCGCCCCGAAGACCGGGACCACGACTGAAGCCGGGCCGAAGGCCCCCAGAGCGAAGGCTGCGCCGAGGCCCAGGGCCGAAACCACAAAGGCGCCGGCCAAGAAAGCCACCACTACCCGAACCAAGAAGACGGCCGGCTGATGCTCATCCCGAAGCGCGTCAAGTACCGCAAGATGCACCGCGGCCGCCGCACGGGCATCGCCACCCGCGGCGCCACGGTCGCGTTCGGCGACTTTGGCCTCCAGGCCCTGGAAGCCGCGTGGATGAGCAACCGCCAGATCGAGGCGGCCCGGCGCGCCATGACCCGCCACGTCAAGCGCGGCGGTCAGATCTGGATTCGCGTCTTTCCCGACAAGTCGATCACCAAAAAGCCCGCCGAGACGCGGATGGGTTCCGGCAAGGGCAATCCCGAGGGGTGGGTGGCGGTCGTCAAGCCGGGACGCGTGCTGTTCGAGATGGGTGGTGTCACGCCGGACGTGGCCAAGCAGGCAATGAAGCTCGCCGCGGCCAAACTGCCAATGAAAACGCGGGTGATCAGCGCTGCCGACGCGGGAGGTCCGAGATGAACGTCGACGAGCTTCGCGTCCTGGAGGCGGACGAGCTCGGCATGCGACTGCGCACGGCGCGTCGCGAGCTGTACGAACTCCGTTTCAAGCACGCCGTTGGCCAGCTGGAAAACTCGAGCCAGATCTCAAAGGTGCGCCACGACATCGCGCGGATCATGACCGTGCTGCGCGAGCGCGACTTCGGCATCGGACCAACGGTTGAGGCTGCACCGGTTGCGGCTGCCGTCGAAGAACCGGCCGCAGAAGAGGAAGAAGCTCCCACGCCGAAGCGCGGGCGGCGAGCCAAGAGAGAAGTGGAATCCGAATGAGCGACACAGCAACGCGAGTTCGCGGCCGGCGCAAGGTCCGCCTGGGCACTGTGATCGCGGACAGGATGGACAAGACGGTCATCGTCCAGGTCGGCTCCTCGAAAGCCCACCGCCTGTACCGCAAGACGGTGCAGCAGCGCACCCGATTCAAGGTCCATGACGAAAAGAACGAATGCGGCGTGTGCGACCTCGTCCGCATCACCGAGACGCGCCCTCTCTCGAAGGAGAAGCGTTGGCGGGTGCTCGAGATCGTCGAGAAGGCGAAGTAAAACGTGGCGATGGTGCCTGTGTTGCTGCTTCGTTTCGAGATTGCCGATTTCGGCCGTTGCGCCATGGCCACTTCGCCGCGAAATCCGCACCCCAACACCGCGATTTCGCGGCGGGAATGGTAGAGGCTGTTTAAGAAAGTGGTCCAGCAAGAGACCCGGCTCAAGGTGGCGGACAATTCAGGGGCGAAGGAGCTTCTGGTCATCCGCGTGGCCGGCGGCCACTACCGCAAGTATGCGTATGTGGGCGACGTCATCACGGCCACGGTCAAGTCCGCGCAGCCTGGCGGCCAGGTCAAGAAGGGCGAGGTCGTGAAGGCTGTCGTCGTGCGCGTCAACAAGGAGTACAAGCGCCCCGACGGCTCGCTGATCCGCTTCGACGAGAACGCGGCCGTGCTGCTC
>DATEGC010000107.1:0-24793 GCA_035280285.1 Candidatus Dormiibacterota bacterium
GCAGCTGATCAGCACATGTGGTGCATCGGATTGCCCGGGATGTCCTGTCGTAGGAGGCGTCGGTTCCGGGCTCGATCTTCTTGCCACAGACCGCGCATTCTCCTGGGTAGCGCAGACGTATCCGTTTCCAGGAGCTTGACCTGATTTCAGGTTTCGGATTTGTTTCCACGTTCGAGCGAGTCTAGTTCACCTCGAAAACATCGAATTACTTCAACTGAAGGGCGGCAGTAGTTCCTTGTCCAGGTGCGCTTTCAATCTCCAATTTGCCGCCGTGGGCTTTGACAATGTCGTTCGCGATTGCCAGGCCCAGGCCGCTGCCGGACGAGTCAGGGCCTTTGGCGAATCTCTCGAACACATGAGGCAGGAGGTCCGGCGAGATTCCATCACCTGTGTCCGCGACCGTGATCGTCACCACATCGCTCGCCGAGTTGGCCGCAACTTTCACCGACCCGCCCGAGGGCGCGTGACGGATCGCGTTTGAGAGCAGGTTGCTGATCACCTGGCGGATCCGCGCTGGGTCGACGTCAATGGCCGGGATCCCGTCGCCGGTTTCGGCGGTCAGAGACACGCCCTTTGATTCGGCTCGCGAGCGAAACGATTCCACCGTGTCGTGGACCAGCGCGCCCATGTCGGTCGGTTCTTTCTGCAGGACGAGGTTGCCAGCGTCGGTTTCCACCAGCGTTCGCAGGTCGTCAACTAGGCGGTCCAGAGTCTGCGTCGCGTCCAGGATCGGCGCCAGGTGGGCCGCGTCGGCCGGGTACACGCCGTCCGAGATCGCTTCCGCCTGACCCCGAATCACTGACAGCGGTGTCCGCAGTTCGTGCGTAACGTCCGCCATGAAGTTGCGGCGCTGCTCATCTATCGCCTTCAGGCGCGCTGTCATGGCGTTGAACGCGCGAGCCACCGAACGAATGTCTGGCGAGCCCCACTCCGGGACTTCCGCGGAGTAATCGCCCGACTCGATCCGTCGCGCGGCCTCGATCAAATTGGTCATCGGGCGGGTCATGCGACGAATTCCACCCGAGACTGCGGTTGCCATCAGGCCGAAGAACAACAGTGCCAACAAGACCGCGACTACCGGTCCGAGTTGGCTGACCGCAGCTCCGACCAGGCCGCCAACCAGTGCAGCGACGGCCAACCCGACCAGGAAGAAGCAGCCGATCCAGCGAAGAAAAGGGGGAGGGCCGTAGCCGTAGCGGCGACCCCAACGCCTGTAAGGGAAGGGCTCGCCTTCCGGCCACCATGGCGGCCTGTTGGATGGCGGTGGCCGGCGCGGCGAACCCCAGTTTCGCTGTCGGTAGCTCACCGCGCCGGCGGCTCGGCGAACCGGTAGCCGACGCCGAACACGGTCCCGACGTACTTCGACCCGATCTTGCGGCGGATGTTCTTGATGTGGGCGTCGATCGCCCGCTCGTATGACTCGAAGGCGACCCCGCGCACCGCGTCCAGCAGCTGTGACCGCGTAAAGACGCGGCCCGGCTGCCGCGCCATCAAAGCCACGATTTGAAATTCGCTCTTGGTCAGGTCCACGCGCCGACCACCAAAACGAGCTTCCATGCGCGAGACAACCAGTTCAACGTCCGTGCCAACACGGATCACGTCTGACGGAACCGAAGCAGCTTCAGAGCGGCGCAGCACCGCCCGCACCCGCGCCACCAGCTCCTTGGGGCTGAACGGCTTGGTCAGGTAGTCGTCCGCGCCCAGCTCCAGACCGACGAGCTTGTCCGACTCCTCGGTGCGCGCGGTGAGCATGATGATCGGCACCGCGCCGTCGCGACGCAAAGATCGCGCGACGTCCAGACCATCGAGGCCGGGCAAGCCGAGGTCAAGGACGACCAGATCCGGGCGGCCCGTCCGCGCGGAGCGCAAGGCCGACGGCCCATCAGACGCCGTGAGCACGGTGAACCCACCGTGCTCGAGATAGTCCCTGACGAGCTGCACTATCCGCGGCTCGTCATCCACGACCAGGATGGTCGCCACGGCGACCATCCTAGGTTCAGTCACGAACCGCTAGACGGAACGCGCGTCCGTCGGAGGTGGCGGCGTTTCGCCAGGAGGTGGCTGCTCGCCGTGCTGCCGGCGGTGCCATTCCTGCGCTCGCTCGTCGAAGCTCTTGAAACCGCCAGAGCCCGGGCCGTAGCCCCAGCCGCGGCCGTAGCCCCATCCGCCGCCCCACATGCGGCGTCCGAAGAATCCCCAGAACGCGATGCGGAACAGCCAGAAGATGCCGAACAGGATCAGCAGGAACCACAAAATCCCGAACAAGCCTCCAAAGCCTCCTCCCCAGTAGTGGGGACCGTAGTAGTAGGCGGGCGCGCCGTTAGCCTGCGTGGCCGCCGGCAGATGTGTGTTGACACCGTCCGACCAACCCACGTTGTAGGCGATCGCGCCCACGATCACGAGCAGGATCACCGTCGCCAGCAATCCCACCAAGCCGAAACCGCGTCTCATTTTCGATCTACTCCTTTGTTGTGATTGAGGTTTGTCTTTCATGGTTCCCAGGAGTTGTGAAGGAGTTGTGATTGAGCGGTGAGGAACCCTTAGAAACCGACC
This sequence comes from Candidatus Dormiibacterota bacterium, assembly GCA_035280285.1. Taxonomy (GTDB): domain Bacteria; phylum Chloroflexota; class Dormibacteria; order Dormibacterales; family Dormibacteraceae; genus 40CM-4-65-16. The sequence goes on from DATEGC010000107.1 coordinate 2,554, forward strand.
TCCAGCTCCACCAGGTCCGCGCTCTGCGTCCACAACGCGTCCTGCTGGTCGACGTCCCGCGTCGAGCGGGGCGGGTCGATTCTGCGCAGGCCCTTGAAGAACCAACCGGTCGTTCCGGCGTGTGCGGGGGAGAGGGCAAGGTCGACGAGATCCTCGGCAGGATGCTCGGCGCTTCGCCCGAACCACCGTGTCGCCAGGCGTGCCGGCAAAGGCACCTCCCGCGACAGCTGCGAGCGCACGATGCCCGGATGGAACGCGTTCGCACGTATGTCCCACCGGGACGCCCTTCGCGCCAGCTCGAACGTGAACAGCAGCTGCGCCGCCTTGGTGGCGCCGAATGAGTGAAAGGCCTGGAACTGGTGTCGATCAAGCAGTTGATTGAGATCGACGCGGGTGCCTGAGGGGGCTGTGACGGTGATCACCCGTCCGCCGCGCGCCAACCGGTCGCGCAGCAGATTGGTCAACAGAAACGGCCCGAGATGATTCGTGGCCAGCATCAGCTCGAACCCGTCCGCAGTTTTCTGCCATCGGGGCGCGAAGATCGACGCGATGTGCAGCAGCGCGTCGATGTGAGCAACAGATCCGCTGACGTCTCGCGCCGCCGCCCGCACTGAAGCCATCGATGACAGGTCGAGCGCAGGTCGCGACAGCTTGATGACCTGCACCCTCCTCTTCTCGAGCGCCGCGACCGTCGCCGAGCCGATGGCCCCCGTCGCGCCCGTGACCACGACCGTAGGCATGATCTACCGGTGATCGTAAGTGCGCACGACGGCTTCCCGCGCTGGGTGAACTCGGGCGCCGACTTCATCGAGGTGGACATCCGACGCACGCACGAGGGCGCGTTCGTTCTCTCGCACGACGAGCTGAAGGCGGGCCAGCGCCATACGACTCTCGGCGAAGTCCTGAAAGCAACCACGGGCCGGATGGGCGTCCAGCTCGACCTGAAGGAGCCCGGTTACGAACTCGATGTGGTGAGGCAGGCGCTCGATGAACATCCGCCAGAGAGAGTCGTCGTCACCACCCCGTTCATGGAATCGATCCACACCATCAAAGCCGCCTTCCCTGAAGTCAAGGCCGGGCTCACAAGGCAGTTCATCGAACACGCAGATGCGGACTTCATCTCCCTCGACCAGCGCTACGCGACCGAAGAGGCGTTGGGGTTCGGCATGCCGGTGTGGATCTGGACCGTCGATGACCAGAGGCAAATGTGGCGTCTCATCAGGGACCAACGGGTTGCCGGCATCATCACGAATCGGCCCAAACTCGCCCTTTGGATCAGGACGGCCAGATTGTGATGTCCCTCTGGCAGCAGAACGCGCCCATGTCTGGCGTCCAGTGGAGGATGAACGGCGGCGTCGCGTTCAAGACCCGAAAACAGATATCCACAGGTCCGAAGAACGCACCGTGGCTGAAGTCCGTCCGCGGGAACGACTTGCAGCCGGCCGCGTCGGTCACCAGCGTCCCCGCGCGCCGGCCCGAGTCGATCAGCTGCAGGTCCTCCGGCGCCACATGGGTGGCGCTGGAGGAGTTCTGAAACTTGACCGTCATGTGCACGATGTCGTTCTCGACCCGGACTTTGGAGATCCAGATGTTGAAGCCGCTGACGTTGGCGCACGGGCCGGGCGTGCAGTTGTCTGGACTGATGGCAGTGTTGGGCGGTGTGGTCAGCGGCGCCTTCAGCGCCGTATAGGCCGCGCCCGCGACCAGGGCCGCGGCCATCAGGCCGACCACGATTCCCAGCACAGTAAGCAGGCGGCGACCCATGGTTGCTTAACGAAGGTTACTCGCCGCGATTAAATGTTTTAGGCGACCGGTACTGCCGTGTCGGCCAACCTTTCGTCGGTGAGGACCTTGCCGTCCTTCAGCCGGATCTGTCGCTTCGCCTGGCCGGAGATGTCCGTGTCGTGGGTGACCAGGACGATCGTCACCTGATCTTCTGAATTGAGCCGCTTCAGCAGCTCGACCAGCTGCTGCGCCGTCTCGGTGTCGACCGCCCCTGTCGGCTCGTCGAGCAGGATGAGCGACGGCTGGTTGACCATCGATCGCGCGATGGCGACGCGCTGCATCTGCCCACCGGACAGCTCGGCCGGCCGGTGCTTGATCCGGTCGGTGAGCCCGACGCGCTCGATCAGCTCGATCGCCCGCTGCCGGCCCACCTTGCCGTCCTTGATGTAGCGCAGCGGCAGCATGACGTTCTCGAGCACGTTCAGGCCCGAAAGCAAGTTGTACTCCTGGAAGACGAAGCCAACCTTGCGCGCGCGGAGGTGCGCCCGGTCGCGGTCGCTGAGCTTGGTGGTGTTGACGTCGTCTATGAGATAACTGCCGGCTGTTGGCTTGAGCAAGAGGCCCAGCAGATCGAGCATCGTGGTCTTGCCCGAACCCGAGCGCCCGACCACGGCGATGAACTCACCCTTGTCGATGTCGAGCGTCACGCCGTCGAGCGCGCGAATGACCTCCGAACCGCGCTTGTAGTTCTTGGTCAGGCCTTCCAGGCGGATGCTCGCCATCTACTCGGTCCTCAGCGCGATCACCGGGTCCAGACGCGCCGCGCGCCACGCGGGCAGGACGCCGGCCACAGCCCCCAGAACGGTCGCGAAGCCTATGGCGATGGCGGTTAGGGTCGGGGTGATCAGGAACAGCGTCGATCCGTCTGCGGCCGGAAAGAACACATTACGAATCACGACCAGCAGCACGCCCAAGCCGTAACCGAGAAGACCGCCAAGCAGCCCGATGAACGTCGCCTCGACCAGGAACTCGCCCATGATGTTGGTGGTCGTCGCGCCGACGGCCTTTTTGAGCCCGATCTCACGCACGCGTTCGGCCACGGCCATGAACATCGTGTTGATCACCGAGAGCCCTCCGACGATGAGCGCGATCAACGCCGCGGCTGTGGTCAGCCCGGTAAAGAACGTGCCGAATTGCTTGAACGCGTCGACAAGGATGCTAGGCCTGATCGCCTTGACACCCGGGACCTGAGCGTTGATTCGGTCCGCGGTCTTGTCGAGCTCGGCGAGCGACGTGCCGGCCCTGGCGTAGGCCGCGATGCCCAGGGTGATCTTTGTCACGTCGATCGTGCTCTGGAGCGGCGCCGGGAGGCTGTCCTTGAGCAGTATCTGGCCGTCGGCGATGTTGATGTAGGCAAAGTTGTCCGGTGCGGTGCGCGTCTGGTTGAGGACGCCGACCACCTTGAACGCGTGGTTGACGAAGTCAGGCTTCGCATCCGGTGGTTTCACTGGCAGATCGATGCTGTCGCCGACCTGCTTCTTGAACTCCTTGGCGATCGTGGTGCCGAGCACGACCTGACCCTGCGAGTCCGCCTCGATGGCGTGACCCTGGGAGTATGTGAGCCTGATCGAGCCCCAGCTCGCCTCGGCAGGGTCGGAGGCCACGATCGTGTCGGCGACGCCGAAGCTGAATGACAGCTGGCCCGGCTTGGCTGGAAAACTGTAGCCGGGGAACGCGGCGGCCACGCCTTGAACTTGCTTGATCTCGTCGATCTTGGAGATCGGCAGGATGGGCGCCGACTGTCCATCCGGCGGTCCGATCTGGATGCTCGATCCGAAATACGCGACGCCGCCGTCGAGCAGAGCGTTGAAGTTCTCGGCGAACGCGCCCAGTGTGGTCAGCGCAAAGACGCCGATCACGATGCCCGAGATCGTCAGCGTGCTGCGCAACTTGTGTCGCCAGATGTTGCGGAAGATTTCCATTTGCGTCGTTGAGATTACGGAACGGCGGATTAAACGCGGGTAAAGGATCGCCCGCGTCCTGCCTACGTCAGGAGCGCAGCCAGCCGCCCCATGTATTGGGTCCAGCCACCGAGGTGGCTGGCGCGTTGCTCCTCGTCGGGGAGGCCTCTGTGTCGTAGGCGCAACATGGTGCCCGCTCCGTCGGCGTTCAGCTCGATCTCCACCGAGGTCGAGCCGCGAGGGATGCTGCCCTGACCTTCCCAGCCCCAGCTGAAGACCAGACGGTGGGGCGGATCGACTTCCGTGTATTCGCCCGCGGCGAAATGCTCGCCGTCGACGTCGATCCGGAACGTCCCGCCGGGCCGCGCATCGAGCTGCGCGCCGACGCCCATCCACTTCACGAATTTGGCCGGGTCGGTCAGGTAGGAAAAGACCGTCGCCGGCGAGGCTTCGATCCGCTGCTCGACCTTTACTTCTTCGATTGCCTTCTCTCCTCAGCCTCGGCGAGCAGGCGCAGGCGGTCGATCTTGCGCGACCACGTCTTGCGCAGGTATGCCTCGAGCGGTCGCAGCGCCTCTCGGTCGGCTCGGTACAGCCTGCTCGTGCCCACTCGACGCTGCTTGACCAGCCCGACCTCCTTGAGTACGCGCAGGTTTTGCGAGATCGCGGGCCAGGTAACGTCGAATTGCCTCGCGATGTCGCCGGCCGAAAGCTCATCGCTCCAGACCAGGCGAAGGATCTCTCGTCGCCTTGGACTGGCCAGCGCCACCAGCGTATCCACAACCAGTACTATTCTAAGCAGTCGCTTAATTAAGCCTATTCTTCAGGAGGTGTCTGGGATGGCTGGGCCGTTGATGCACACGGTTGAGATCGACGCGGACGCAAACAAGATCTACGACGCGCTGTCGACGTCGCAAGGGCTGGCGAGCTTCTGGACCGCCGACAGCCACGCAGAGCCGAAGGTCGGCTCGATCGCGAAGTTCGGATTCCACGGACCAGTGCTCGAGATGACGGTCGATGAGCTGACGCCCGGCAAGCGGGTTCGCTGGTCGACGCTCGGCGGCTTTCCCGAGTGGAAAGGCACCACGGTGACGTGGGACATCAAGCCCGCCAAGAACGGCGGCAACGAGGTGACCTTCAACCACGACGGATGGCCGGAGGCGCTGCCGCCCGCCGACCTGGCCTCGGTCAACTACGCATGGGGCCGAATCGTTGGCCGGCTGAAGAAATACGCGGAGACGGGCAAGCCGGTCCCGTACTTTCCCTAACTAGCCGAAGCCGTATTCGCCTGGGTGGAGGCCGGGCGCGTTCACATCCACCTCCACCCAGAAGAGCTGCTTGCGCACGATAGCGTTCAGCCTCACGCCGCCCTTGTCTTTTTCATACACCGCAAAGTCCTGGTCCTTGAGGAAGATGTCGCCGCCGACCCATCCATTCGCGCTCATGTTCGCGCGCGCCGCGTCGAACATCGACCCGATGTTGGGCCCGACATAGCTCACCGACAGGCTCGCGTCGGAGCACAGCCAGCTGTTGTCTGGCCCATCGTTCTCCCACGTGAACAGGCTGCCGTGCGGGCTGAAGCTCAGCGCGGGGTCATTCTTCATCAAGAAGAACTGCATGTTGCCTGGGTCGCATTTGTTGCTCCACGCTGCGGCGAACAGCTGGTGAAGCACAAAGAATGCAATCGCGATCAGGAAGCTCGCGACGATATACGTCAGCCGGCGGTCCATCTTGGCGCCTTTATACAATTGCGCCCCATGAGTGGAAGCGGTGTCCAGCCTTTTGCTCAGGGGCTTCGCCCTGGGCTTTGCCATTGCCGCGTCGCCCGGGCCGATCTTCTTCCTGTGCGTTAGGCGCACGCTGGTACAGGGCCGGCTGGCCGGCCTCTTCTCGGGCTTCGGTGTCGCGACCGCCGACGGTTTCTACGCTGCCATCGCGACGTTCGGCGTCGCCACCCTGACGGGGGCGTTCGCGGCCGGACGGCGGCCACTCGCTGTGGTCGGCGGGGCGATCCTGGTCGTGCTTGGCGCAAGGATCCTCGTGGAGCGGCCCAAGCCTGTTAACGGTCCGCCCGTCAACACCGGCCGCGGGCTAACCTCGGCGTACCTCTCGACGCTCGGGCTGACGATTTCCAATCCGGCCACGATCATTTCCTTCGCCGCTCTGGCCGCGACGCTCGGCCTGGGCACGGGCGGATCGCTGATCCGGCCGTCCGTCGTAGTGCTGGGCGTGCTGCTTGGTTCGGCCGCATGGTGGTGGGTCCTGGTGCTGGCGGCGGCACTGGTGCGGGCACGCCTGACGCCGCGAATCGTGCAGGGGATCAGCACCTTCAGTGGGCTGGCGATCGTGGTGCTCGGAATTTTGGCCGTGATTTCGGCTTTTTCAGGTTAGGCATGGGGACGCAGAAGCAGCGTTCGCGCACGGTCACGTGGGAAGACCCCTTCATCGTTCTCAGGGCCGCGGCCGGCCGCAGCGGGCTCGAAGTCCTGCAGGACATGATCGCGCGCAAGCTGCCGCCACCGCCGATCGCCCTACTGATGGGATTCCTCGCGGTGCACATCCAGGAGGGCAAGGCCGTCTTCGAGGGCGAGCCGGGAGAGTATCTCTACAACCCGATCGGAGTCGTCCACGGAGGTTACGCCATGACGCTGCTCGACTCGGCGATGGGGGTGGCCGTCCACTCGACGCTGAAGGCAGGCGAACGCTATACCACGCTGGAGGTCAAGGCCAACTTCGTGCGAGCGATTACCGTCGATACCGGCCTGGTCCGCTGCGAGGGCAACGTCATCTATCGCGGGAATACGATCGCCACTGCGGAGGGCCGCCTGACGACCGCCGACGGCAAGCTGCTCGCACACGGAACCACGACATGTCTCATCGCAAGATCCGCATAGTCGATGTCTTCACGTCGAAGCCGCTGGCGGGCAACCAGCTGGCGGTGATCCTCGACGGCCGAGGAATTTCATCCGGCGACATGCAGCGGATTGCCCGCGAGATGAACCTCGCCGAGACGACCTTCGTGCTTCCACCGGAAAATCCGGCGCACGCTGCGAAAGTGCGCATCTTCACCCCTGTCATGGAGCTGCCGTTTGCCGGCCATCCCACGATCGGTACGGCGTGGGTGCTTGCCAATGAAGGTCTTGTTCCCGGCCGCGGGCAGGAGTTCACGCTCGAAGAGGGCGTCGGTCCGGTCACCGTGCGCCGCGCCAAAGGCGATGGCCTGATCTGGATGACGCATCCTCCGCTGACCTTTGGCCAGGTTTTTCCGTACGCCACAGTCGCGGCCGCGATCGGCGTCAAGGAGTCCGACATCCTCGACGACGTCCCGGCTCAGGTCGCGAGCACCGGCAACCCGTTCCTCTTCGTGGCACTGCAGGATGCGGCCGCGGCCGACCGGGCCACGCCGGATCCCTCGCGCGTGCGCAAGCTGCTGAAAGGCACCCAGGCGCACGGGGTGTTTCTCTTTGCAGTTGTTGCGCCGGAGCGTCTCTACAGCCGCATGTTCGCGGTCGATGTCCCCGAGGATCCGGCCACGGGATCGGCCGCCGGACCGCTGGGCGCGTTCGCCGTGAAGTACGAGCTTGTCAAGCGCGCCCCAACCGTGGACATCGAAAGCGAACAGGGTACGAAGATGGGCCGCCAGGCCTTCGTCCACATCCGGCTGACGTATGGTGCGTCGAAGGACATCCCGGAGCAGATCGAGGTCGGCGGATCAGTGCGGCCGGTTTTGAGCGGCACGCTGGCAGACTTCGCGTAGTGCTGGTCGACAGCTACCGCTTCCTGCCCCGCAGCTTCCGTCCTTTCTATGAGGGGCGCGGGCCGTTTCCGGGCGAAGAGGGTCCGGTATGGGCGCCGTTCGCGCACCGGCTGTCGGCGTCGCGAATCGCCCTGCTTTCATCGGCCGGGATCTACCTGAGGTCGCGCCACACCGCCTTCGACCTCGCGCAGGAGCATGAACGTCCGGAGTGGGGCGACCCGACGTGGCGATCGATTCCCGCCTCGACGCCGCCCGAGGAGATCGGCGTCGCGCACCTGCACATCAATGAGGACGACCTGCTGGCCGACCCGGAGATCGCGCTCCCAATGCAGGGCCTCGCTGAGCTGGTGCGCGAAGGCGTAATCGGACACACGGTGGCGAATCACGTCACGGTGATGGGCTACCAGGACCGCGCTCTTCCGGCCTGGAAGAGCACAACGGCGCCAGAAATCGTGGCGAATCTGCGCGAGCAGGCGGCGGACGGACTCATCCTGGCGCCGGCTTGACCCGACTGCTGCTCTAACGTGCCCGTGCTGGCACGATGGATCGAGGCGGCGGGGATACCGACGGTGGTCGTGACCATGATGCCGGCCGTGGCCGAGGAACGACTGGCACCGCGCATCGTCGGCGTGGAGTTCCCATTCGGTCACCCGTTCGGGCTCCCGTACGACCGGCCGATGCAGAGGACCGTGCTGGAGCTGGCGCTTCGCGTGCTGGCCGGAGCGGAGTCGTTCGGGACGCGGATCGACCTAGATGTGGAGTGGCCCGTGCCGCTGCGCGAAGCCTATCGCGCGTGGCAGCCGAAGGTGCCGAGTCCGATCGTCAGGAGGCTTCTGGAGGCTCGAGCCAGAGCCTAGCGGCGTTGTGATGCGGCGCGCTCTGATCAAGACGCGCCAGGTTCGCACCTGGCCTCGGACCAGGCTCCGTTGCCCTCGAGCAGCTTGCGCATCAGGCGCCGCAGGTCGTTCAGGTCGGACTCGCTGAGGTGCGCCGCGAACGCTTCGCCCAGCGCCTCCCGAAATACGGTGTCCGCTCTCGCCAAGGCCTGCTGACCCTGCTCGGTCAATGCCACCCGCACCACCCGCCGGTTGTCGCGCGGCGTCTCGCGCGTGATCAGGCCTGCCGCCTCCAGCCGGTCGGCCATCCGGGTCGTGCCGGACGGGCTGTTCAACAGCTGGGCCGCGATCTCGCTCATCTGCAGCGGGTGGTCGGCCGCTAGCTGAAGCCGAAAGAGCAGCTCGTACTCGGCCATCGACATGTCGGTCTCGGCGCGCAGGCGGTGCTCGAAGATTGCGTCCAGCACCCGGTTGGCCTGCTGCAGGTTCAGCCACGCCCCGACCTGGAGCCTGCTCTCGTCGATTTTTGCCTTCAGCTCGCTCACGCTAGTTGGAATACCTTGCTTCCGCAAACTTGTTCCTTGCTATAGTTGTCACAACAACTATTGTAAGGAGAATGGTTTGGGATGGGAATCGTGACTCTTGACTTCGCCAGGCCGGCGTCGGAGGTGCAGCTGGAGGCGCTGGCCGCGAAGCTGAAGGAACACAACTTCGAGGCCGTCATCGTCAGCGACGCCGCGCAAGCGAAGGCCGAAGTGCTGAGGCGGATTCCCGAGGGCGCCACCGTTCATTCGGGCAAGTCGAAGACCCTCGAGGACGCCGGCATCTTCGCCGAGCTGATGGGGAACGACGGGTACGACTTCGTCCGCAAGCGGACCTCAAAGATGGACCGCCAGACGCAGAGGGATGAGATCCGCAAGGCCGGCGCGGCGCCTGACATCATGCTCGGCAGCGCTCACGCCATCACGGCAGACGGCCGGATAGTGATCACTTCCGCCAGCGGGAGCCAGATCGGACCGATTGCGTCGGGCGCGGGCAAGCTGATCCTGGTCATCGGCAGCCAGAAGCTCGTACCCGACCTCGAGACCGCGTTCCGGCGCATCAAGGAGCACGTCTTTCCTTATGAGGACGCGCGCCTGCGCGAGCAGCTCGGTGTGGGGACCAAGATCACGCGGACGCTGATCCTCGAGCAGGACTTCATGCCGGGCCGGACAACGGTGATCCTGGTCCGCCAGCCGATCGGCGTCTAACCGTTACTTCGGGTCCAGCTTGATCGACGCCGAGTTGATGCAGTAGCGCAACCCGGTAGGCTCGGGCCCGTCGTCGAAAACGTGCCCCAGATGCCCACCGCAGTTCGCGCACGTCACCTCGGTCCGGATCATGAAGTGCGAGATGTCGGTCGACTCTTCGAGCGGCGCTCCCTCCGCCGGGGCGTAGAAGCTCGGCCACCCACAGTGGGCGTCGAACTTGGTCTGCGACTCGAACAGCCTGGCCCCGCAGCCGGCGCACAGATAGACGCCGGGTGTCGTCGTCTCCGAGTACTCGCCGGTGAACGGCCGCTCCGTGCCCTTCTCCCGGAGCACGTGGTACTGCGTGGGGGTCAAGTCTCGTCTCCACTCCGCTTCGCTCTTCTGAACTGGTGCTGTCTTCTTCATCTCGCCTCTAATTTGCCAGTTTTGGCGAGCCGCCAAACTAGAAGATAGGTGGACAGGCACGCCGAGTCGCGTCTCAAGAGGGAGCTCGTGATCTGGCTCGTCACCGCCGGCAAAGACGGCAACCCGCAGGCGGTGCCCGTCTGGTTCGTGTGGGACGGCAAGTCGTTTCTCATCCATGCCCAGGACGGGATCAAGGTCAGGCATGTCAAGGAGAACCCCTACGTCGAGCTCCATCTCAACAGCGACGAAGCCGGCGATGATGTGGTGCGTGCATCGGGCCGGGCGACCCTTAGCCGCAAGCCCCCTGCGCACGAGAACGCCGCCTACCTGCGCAAGTACGGCCGCTCCATCAAAGACCTCGGCATGACGCCCGAGGCTTTCTCCGACGCCTATCCCAACGTCATCTCGGTCAAGCGACCCCGATTCCACTGATGGCGCACCCGCTCCGTTTCGGGATCAAAGCGTCCGGCCAGGGCATCTCGATCGAGGAGTTGCGCGCGGTCTGGCGCATCGCCGACGAGGGCGGCTTCGACCACCTGTGGGATTTCGACCACCTCGCCTCCATCGGCCCGGCCGGTCCCGACCGTCCGATCTACGAGGGCTGGACGCTTCAGGCGGCGATGGCGGAGGCGACCAGGCGCGTTCGCATCGGTTGCATGGTGACCGGCAACACGTATCGCAACCCGGGTCTGCTGGCAAAGATCGCCGTGACAGTCGACCACCTGTCTGGTGGCCGTCTCGAGTTCGGCATCGGCGCAGCCTGGGCCCAGGTCGAGCACGAGATGTTCGGCTTGCCAGGTCTCGAACATCGCGTCGGCCGCCTGAGCGAGTCGTTGCAGATCATCAAGTCTCTTTTCACGCAGGAGCGTACGAACTTCGAAGGTCGCTACTACCAGTTCAAGGACGCGATCGCCAATCCGAAGCCCATCCAGAAGCCGTACCCGCCAATCTGGATCGGCGCTTCAGGCGAGTCCACGCTTCGCCTGACGGCCCGTCACGCGGACGTGTGGAACATATCGGGTGGCGAGCCCGAGTCAATCAAGCAGTTGATCGACAAGTTCCTGGCCGCGTGCAGCACCGTCGGCCGTGACCAGGCTGAGATCCGCCGCTCGATTCAGTTCAGCTGGGACGGCAAGGACCGCAACGCGCTGATCGACACGTCGGGCAAATACCTGGAGCTCGGCATCACTGAGCAAGTCATGTACCTGCGGGGCGAGCATCCAGAACAGACGGCTGCCAAGATCGCCGAGCTGTTGCCCGAGCTGCGACGCCTCCACCGCGTATATTCCTAGGAAATATTGTTGACAAGACATATATTGCTGCAGTAATATGTTGCCATGCCCGACGTATTCCAGATCCTGGCCGACCCGACCCGGCGCCGGCTCGTCGACGCCCTCCGCGGCGGAGAGCGTTCGGTCAATGAGCTGGTCGACGTGGTCGACATTGGGCAGCCCGGCGTCTCTCGTCAGCTGCAGATCCTCGAGGACGCGGACTTCGTAGTCGTCCGGCCGGAGGGCCGGCGCCGACTCTATGCGCTCCGGCCGGAGCCGTTCCAGGAGCTGTCGCAATGGGTCACCGGGTACAAAGCGATCTGGGAGGGGCGACTCGACAAATTTGGCGCCGAGCTCAAAAGGCGCCGCCGAGCAAAAGACAAAGAGGAGAAGCGAACATGAGCAATACAGTGCGACCGTGCCTGACATTCGTCGACAAGGCCGAGGAGGCCGTCAAGCTCTACGTCTCGATCTTCCCTGACTCGAAGATAACCACCCTCACGCGGGTCGAGAGCGACGGCGGCCCGATCCCGAAAGGCAAGCTCCTAAGCGCGATTTTCGAGCTGGGCGGCCGCGAGTTCCGCGCGTTCGACGGTGGCGAGACCTTCACTTTCAGCGAAGGCATCTCGCTCGACGTCACGTGCCACACGCAGGCCGAGGTCGACAAGTACTGGAACGCCCTGACCGCCAACGGCGGAGAAGAGGGTCCGTGCGGATGGCTGAAGGACCGCTTCGGAGTTTCGTGGCAGATCGTCCCCGAGCAACTCGGCCAGATGCTCAGCGACTCGAAGTCAGGCAACTCTGAGGCCGCCATGCAGGCGATGCTCAAGATGAAGAAGCTGAACATCGCTGAGCTGGAGAAGGCTTATCACGGCGCGCGCGTAGGGTGACGGATCGACCCAAGCTGACCCTCGAGCGGACGTTCAAGGCTTCGATCGACGAGGTCTGGGAGCTGTGGACGACGAAGGAGGGAATCGAGTCCTGGTGGGGGCCGGAGGGATTCAGTGTCGTCGTGCGCGCCATGGACCTTCGGCCCGGCGGGGATCTGCTTTACACGATGAGCGCGGTCGGGCCGGAGCAGAAGGAGTACATGCTCAAGGCGGGCATGCCGATCAGCACCGATCACAAGATCACCTATGTCGAGGTCGATCCGCCGCACCGGCTCGCGTACCGGGACATCGCCGACTTCATCCCCGGCGTCGAGCCGTACGAAGTGGAGACGGTGATCGAACTGGTTGTAGTCGGCGATGGGGTGCGCATGGTGTGCACATTCGACCGCATGCACAACGATGAGTGGACGCGGCTGGCGGTCTTGGGACACGAGAGCGAGCTGGTCCGGCTCGCCGAAGTCCTGGCTAAGCGAGAATGACTCATCCCACAGGTAGATAGGAGGTAGGTCATGGCCGACAGCGTCTATCGGGTGACAGAGCTCATAGGCACCAGTACCCAGTCCTGGGAGGCGGCGGCCAAGACCGCGATCGAGACCGCGGCCAAGACCCTGCGCGACCTCCGCGTGGCCGAGGTGGTGGAGCAGGACCTGACGATCGAGAACGGCAAGGTGACGACCTACCGCGTCAAGCTGAACGTCTCGTTCAAGTACCTGCCGGAGAAGTAGCTAAGGGGCGGTCGCTGCCTGGAGCTGGCAGCCGGCCGCCTTCATCTCCTCCAAAGCCTGCTGCCCAGTGGCCTCGTTGACCGCTGCGCACAGGTTCACCAGCACACGCACCTGGAACTGGTTCTTGCGCGCGTCAAGCGCGCTTGCCCGCACGCAGTAATCGGTGGCGATGCCGCACACGTCGACATGCTCGATCCGGTGCTCCTTCAGGACATCGAGCAGCGGGTGTCCACGCTTGTCGTATCCGTCGAACGCCGAATAAGCCGCGGCGTTGCGACCCTTGGTGACCACTTCCTGGATGAACTTCTCACGGACCAGGTTCTGGATCGTGGGCACGAAAGCGGCGCCAGGGGTGCCGACCATGCAGTGCGGCGGCCAGGTGTTCTGGAAGTCGGGATGGTCGGAGATGTGGTCCGGCGCGCTCTCGTGGTAGTCGCGCGAGGCGACCACGAACTGGTACTCGTTCTTGAAGTGGCGGATGTGGCGGGCGATCATCGCCGCGACCGTCAGACCGCCTTTGACGCCAAGGCTACCGCCCTCAACGAAGTCCGCCTGGACGTCGACGATAAGCAGCGCGTTTCTCATGCTTACTTAAACTGACCCTCTGATGTCCTCGGTGATAGTAGCGGGCGCGCGCACCCCGTTTGGCCGGTTCGGAGGGGCGCTCAAGGACATCCCCGCCAAGGCTCTCGGCGCTCACGCCATCCGGTCAGCCGTCGAGCGCTCCGGCGTCAAAGGCGATGACATCGACTACGTGATCATGGGCCAGGTCCTGCAGGCCGGGGCCGGCCAGATCACAGCGCGCCAGGCCGCCATCGAGGCCGGCATCCCCCAGCACGTGCCGGCGATCACGATCAACAAGGTCTGTCTCTCCGGCCTCAACGCGATCGCCCTCGCCGATCAGCTGATCCGCGCCGGCGAGGTCGAGGTGGTCGTGGCCGGCGGCATGGAGTCGATGTCCGAGGCGCCGTATCTATTTCCGAAGGCGCGTTTCGGGGCCCGCATGGGCAACACCGAGATGGTCGACTCGATGATCCACGACGGCCTCTGGTCAACCTTCACCGGGCAGCACATGGGCGAGAGCTCCGACGAGGTCAACAAAGAGCTCGAGTTGAGCCGCGAGGACCAGGACGCGTGGGCGGCTCGTTCGCACCAGCGAGCAGCCAGGGCGTGGTCGAACGGCGGTGTATTGAAGGATGAGGTTGTCCCGGTCGCCAAGCTCGGGCGCGACGAGGGCATCCGGCCGGACACCACACTTGAGGGGCTGAGCAAGCTCGCCCCCGCCTTCCACAAAGACGGCACCATCACCGCCGGCAACGCATCCCAGATCTCCGACGGCGCCGCAGCCGTGGTGGTCATGTCGGCGGAGCGCGCAGAGAGGATGGGCATTGAGCCGCTGGTCGAGATCGTCGTCCACGGCATGAGCGCAGAGCGCTACGCGTGGCTGCACACGGTGCCGGCGCTGGCGCTCAGCAACGCCTTGAAGAAAGCCGGCCTCGAGGTGAGCGACCTCGACCTGGTCGAGATCAACGAGGCATTCGCCGCCGTCGCGCTGAACGCGACGCGCATGCTCCAGCTCGACGAGGAGCGCGTCAACGTCAACGGCGGCGCCGTGGCGCTCGGCCATCCTATCGGCGCCAGCGGCGCACGGCTCGTCCTGACCGTCGCCAACGAGCTCAAACGTCGTGGCCTGACCACAGGTGCGGCCGCGCTGTGCGGAGGTGGCGGCCAGGGCGACGCGCTCGTCGTGCGACGTCCGACGCAAAGCGTCGGGTGGCGCCGTCCTCAGCCGTGAGCGAGAAACAGACAGCCCCCTACGGTTCCTGGTCTACGCCCATCTCGGCCGACAAACTGCTGAAAGGCACGGTCCAGATGCGCAACCAGATGCTGCGTTGGGACGGCGAGGACGTCTACTGGTCTGAGCTGCGGCCCTACGAAGCGGGGCGGATCGTCGTGTGCAAGCGCGGCGCCGACGGCGGGATCAGCGACGTGACGCCGCAGGGGTTCAACGCTCGCACGCGAGTACACGAGTACGGCGGCGGCCACTACGTGGTGAAGGAGGGCACAGTCTTCTTCACCAACTACACAGACCAGCGCCTCTATCGCCAGGAAGCGAACAGCACTCCGCGCGCGATCACGCCCGACGCGGACATCCGCCACGCCGACATGGTCGTCGACGGTCAGCGCGGTCGCGTCATCGCGGTGCGCGAGGACCACACGACCGGCGCGAGCGAGGCTGTCAATACGATCGTTTCGATCGACGCGCTGGGCCAGCGCGAGTCGATAGTCATCGCGTCCGGGAGTGATTTCTATTCGTCACCCAAGCTCAGCCCGGACGGCGGTCGCCTCGCGTGGGTCACCTGGAATCACCCCAACATGCCCTGGGACGGCACTGAGCTCTGGATCGGGGAGCTGGACCGCGACGGCCGGGTCACATCTTCGCGCAGGGTGGCGGGCGGCGCGAACGAATCCATCCTGCAGCCGGAGTGGTCGCCGACTGGCGAGCTCTACTTCGTCTCCGACCGCAACGACTGGTGGAACATCTACCGGGCGCGAGGCGAGGGCGACGAGCCGGTCTGCCGCCGCGCCGCGGAGTTTGGGGGGCCGCAGTGGGCTTTCGGCCAGCGCTTCTACGACTTCAACGGACCTGACGAGATCGTCTGCCTCTTCTCAGAAGCAAGCAGTGGCAAGCTCGGACGGATCGACCTGAACACCGGCAAGCTGCGCCACGTCGAGCTGTTCTACTCGACGCTCGCGAACATTCAGGTCTCGGGCGGCAAGGCCGCCATGTATGCGAGCTCCTCAACCCTTGCCGAGCGCGTGCTAATCATCGACCTCGAGACCTCGGCCGAGGAGGTGGTCAGGGTCGCCAACCCTGCGCGCATCCAGATGGGCTACTTCAGCATCCCGAAACCGATCGAGTTTCCGACCGAGGGCGGGCTGACCGCGCACGCGTTCTACTACCCGCCACGCAACCAAGACTACGAAGCCCCGACCGGCGAAAAGCCACCGCTGGTGGTGCACTGCCACGGCGGCCCAACCGGCAGCGGAGGCCCGACGTACGCGTTCGAGTACCAGTACTGGACCAGTCGTGGGTTCGCTCTCGTCGACGTGAACTACGGCGGGTCGACAGGCTACGGCCGTGCGTACCGGCAGCGCTTGAACGGCAACTGGGGCGTCATTGACGTCGACGACTGCGTCAATGCATCGCGCTATCTGGTCGAGAAGGGATTGGCCGATCCCAAGCGTGTCTCGATTACCGGAGGTTCGGCGGGAGGCTTCACGGTTCTGCTGTCACTGACCAAGCGCGACTTCTACAACGCAGGCTCGAGCCAGTACGGCATCGGCGACCTGGAGCTGTTCGCCATGGAGACGCACAAATTCGAGTCGCGCTACTGCGAGACGTTGGTTGCCCCGTATCCGGAGCGAGTTGACGTCTATCGAGAGAGGTCGGCGATCCATTTTGCCGACAACATGAAGGTGCCGGTGATCCTGTTCCAGGGCGCCGAGGACGAGATCGTGCCGCCCGACCAGGCTGAGACTTTTGTCGAGGCTTGTGAAAAGAAGCACCTGCCGTATGCGTATGTGCTGTACGACGGCGAGCAGCATGGCTTTCGTCAGGACAAGCACATCCGGCGGACGTTCGAGGGAGAGCTGAGCTTCCTCGCCCAGATCTATGGTTTCGAGCCCGCGGACACGATCGAGCCGGTGCAGATCAAGAAT
Organism: Candidatus Dormiibacterota bacterium; assembly: GCA_035280285.1. Lineage (GTDB taxonomy): Bacteria > Chloroflexota > Dormibacteria > Dormibacterales > Dormibacteraceae > 40CM-4-65-16. Next base: position 19,097 of record DATEGC010000107.1, read on the forward strand.
CTTTGAGGCCACGGGTATTGTTGGAGTTCGTCGGCGTGGCGGAATGGCAGACGCGCCAGCCTTAGGAGCTGGTGCCCGAAAGGGCGTGGAGGTTCAAATCCTCTCGCCGACACTTCGACGACGTTCCGGGGGCGAAATTCCGTTCGGGGAGCTACCCGAACCCGTCCGGGTGGCCTAAAGTTCAGGGTTCGTGGGACAAGATGCCCCTCACCCAAACGGCTCGCGGCCGAAAGTCGAGAGCAACGGGCACCACAATGTAGGCGGTTATCGCCTGCTGCGTGAGATCGACGCCGACAGCCTCGGCTCGGTCTACGAGGCCGAGCACCCGCGCCTGCACCGGCGCGTCGCAGTGCGCACCATCGGCACCGGCGTCGCCCGTGACGTCAGCTTCTCTCGCCGCTTCCTGCTCGAGCTGCGCTCCTACAAGGCGCTCGAGCACGAGGCGATCCCGAAGCTCTACGAGCTCGCGTACGAGGGCGATTCCCCTTACCTTGTGACCGAGCTGGTGGCGGGGGAGACGCTCGAGAGCCACCTCGGCGACGGCCAGCGCTACGAACCGCTGGGCATGATCTCGCTGCTGCGGCCGATCGCGGACGCGCTCGACTACGCGCACTCGCGGGCGACGATCCACCGCGACGTGAAGCCCGCGAACATCCTGCTCGCGGCCGACGGACGGACCATGCTCACCGGTTTCGGCCTGGGAACGGTCGCGAGCTTCAACACCGGCCCGGGCGCGAACGGCCCGGTCGCGCCGGATTACGTCGCGCCCGAGCGGCTGGTTGGCCGGGAGGTCGACGGCCGCGCCGACGTTTACTCGCTGGCCGCGGTCATCTTCGAGGCGACCACCGGGCGCCGTCCCTTCTCATCCAAGAGCTGGATCGAAACCCTGAGCCGGCGTCTCTACGAGCCGGCGCCAAACGTCCGCGAGGTGACGCCCGATCTTCCAGGGGGCTTCGCCGCGGTTCTGCAGCAGGCAATGGATCGTGACCCCAACCGACGGCCCGCGACCGCGGGCGAGCTGCTCGACCGCCTGGAATCGGCGATCACTTCGCCCAACGGCAAGGCGGAGGGTTTGCGCTGGCTCAAGAAGCCACCGGCCATCCGCGTGCGGAGCATCGGCATCGGGGCGGCGATAGTCGTCTTTATCGGCGTTTCGGAAATCGTGTGGCTTTTCGAGGGCTCGGGCTTGAAGCACGTGCAGCAGGCGCTGCACAGGTGGTTCGGTGCCGGCTAGCTACGCCACTCGTCCGTCGACCATCATCACTGAGTTGCATGTGAAGAGACGGTCGACGTGGAAACCGGGATTCACATTCGACGGATCCTGGCCGATCGCCGCGCCGACTTGCTGCACGACCTGCTGAGCGGGCAGGTTCAGCCCGAAGGCGCTTCCACCGGTCGGCATGATGTCGAAAGTTCCGTTGTGCGCGACCAACACCACCGTGCCACTCCAGGCGACGCCGTTGTAGCTGCCGGTGCCCGTGATGATGGCGCCCGAAACGGAGTTGTCGCCGATGTTGAGCGTCAGGTTCGAGATGCCCGAGACCTGGACCGAGCTTGCGAGGTCATGCGCTGTATAGCCGCGATGGATGGCGCCGTTCTGCTCGATGTCGGCGCTCGCGCAGTTCTCGACCGACGCGACTGCGACGAACGGCTCCTCCCCGTTGGTGCCCAGGCCGCTGACACCGTCGACCGTGATCGTGTAGATGCCGGCCGGTGCGTTGTGCACCTCGACCACGGGCAGCTTTCCGGTCGCTACATATCTCTGGTTGTCCGGGGCCTGCACCGTGAGCTTCATCGCGCTGCCCGGGTAACCAACGGAGGCCTTGACCAGGCTTCCACCCGCGTAGCTGTACGTGTACTGCTGCTGCTCGCCGTTGTGCAGCGGCGCGCCGATGAAGTCCTGCTCGGTGCCGGGTGTCGTGCCGGCGGCGACTGCGTTCTGAGCGTCAAGCGCCGGCCCGAATGGATCGTCCGGATCGGGGACGATCGGTCCCGGGGGGCCGATCGTGCCATCGGGGTTGGCTGTTGCCTGCTGCCCGGCGTTGATGGTCACCGAGTTGGTTCCGTTGTGCAGGATCACGGTTCCGACGAAGACCTTCACGATCATCGTGCCGTCGGGCTTGACGTAGATCTCGAACTTGGTCCCGCGCACGGACGCCGTCGCCGACTTGCCCTTGACGTCGAACGTGGCACCGCTGACCAGGTGCTGCACGTTGGTCAACGTGCGGCCAATCTGCTGGCTGAGCGCGACGTCATGCATGTTGCCGCTCTTACTGAAGTGCGCCGCGTCGAGTGAGATGGTCGTGCTGGACGCGAGTCGCATCAGCGTGCCATCGGGCAAGGTGATCGCCGCCCGGCCCTTGGTGTCGGTCTTGACCGAGTCTCCGGCCCGGATCACCGCCCCGGTCGACGCGGGCACAAAGTCCGTGCTGTTGTGCGACGTGGAAGCGATTGGCTGGTATACGGTCAGGGTCGCCGAGGCGTTCACCTGCGCTTGAGCGGCGACATTGAGCCAGACCACGCCCCCGGCGATGATCAGGACGAGGATCGCCAACACGATCAGCAGGCGGCGTCCTCCGCGGCGTCTGGGCTGCGTTTTGGCGGGTGTCCGACCGGCTACCGAGGCCATGTTGCCGGGGAAATGTAGCTCAAAGGATTACCGGTGGACCCAAAACCGATTTATCGGTGGCCCTCAATGACCATCATGTTGTCGCCTCCGGCCCCGGCACATGAGTAAACCCGCTCGATGACGAAGTCCTGCGGGATGGCGCTTATCGACACATGGGCCGAGCCGAGGTAGTTGATGAGCTGGGTCGTCACGTTGATCCCGTTCAGCGTCACCTGGGTGATCACCGCTCCGAGGTTCGGCATTGCGGAGTAAAAGGTGACGTGCCACTCGGTCGAGATCCCGCCGTAGCTGCCATAGAAATAGATGCGGGCCGAGGTCGGAGAGGTTTCCTGCACCTGCAGCGAAACGCCCTGGACGCCTGACTGGGCCAGGTCGTTTGCGATCTTGGCGGTGCTGAGGGTCTTCCGGACAGAGGTTCCGGTGTCGACGTCGCCGTCCACGCACGCCGCGTCGGTTGCGAACGCCACCGAGTACGCCTCTCCCGCGGCCGGCACGTTGATGGCGCGGACGACCGCTCTGTAGACACCCGGCGGGCCGTTGTTGATCTTCAGCGCGATCGGTGGTGAGCCCTGGCGCGAGAACTGCGTGCCGTTCGGATCGGTCACGGTCACCGACATCAGGCTGCCCGGGTAGCAGAACGCGATGGTCAGGTTGCCGCCTGGCGAGTAATAGTCCTGCTCCTGACTCTGCCCACCGGTGAGAGTGTCACCTGTGGACGCCTGCATCGTGCCTGGATTGGTGCCGCTCGACGCAACGGTCGAACATTGCTGAGTCACCGGGAACGGATCCGATGCATCGAACTGATTGGAGCGCAGGTTGGTCAAGATTCCATTGGGGTCGATGTCAATCTCCTGGCCTGCCGCCATCGTGATGACTGTCTTGCCGCTGACCCTCACCGAACCGACAAAGACCCACAGCTTCTGTGTGTTGTCGCTTCTGACGAGGAGCTCGAACTCGGTGCCGCGGACTGCGGCGGTGACCGAGTGGCCGTCGACCTTGAAGGTGGCGCCACTGACCAGGTGCTGCACGTTGACAAGGGTCCGGCCGACCTTGTTCGTCACCTCGGCGGTCTGCAGGTTGCCGTTTCGCTGCAGCTGAACCTGCGTGACCTGCACCTCGCTGTTGGGCGCCATGCGGACGAAGGAGCCGTCAGGAAACTGGATCGCAGCGTGTCCTTTCGCGTCGGTTGTTACTTCGTCATTGGCGTTGAGTGCCTGGCCCGGCGTGCCGGGTCTCTGGTTGACGGTGACGCCCTGGTTGAACAGGATCAGAGTCGCGGGCGCGGTTACTGCGGCTGACGCCTGGATGACGAAGAAATACCAGCCGCCGCCGACCAACAGGATTACGACCAGTAGAACGGCAACCAGGCAACCGCCACACCCACAGCCGCGCCCGGCGCAGCCTCCGCGCGTGGTCGGGCCGGTGGTCGGAGCGGTGGTCTGGGGTGAGGGCGACAAGGCCGGTGGCTGCATTGCCATCGCCGCCGAAGATTAGCTGGTGGGTATCTGCAAATCGACGACTAAGCGGGCGGGGTCATCGAGCACGAACACGCGCATGCAGGTCGGTTTGCTCAGGCCCAGGCCCCAGGACACGTAGCCCTCGAAATCCTGGATCTGACGTGCTTCTTTGAGGATCTGATACTCGGGACGGATCAGGTCGGTCTCACCGGTGAATGTGGTCGCGCCCTGCGCCGAATGAACCGTGACGAGGACACCCGCCGTGCCGCTGAGCGTGACCGGCTGCCCGCTCGCGGTCTGTGTGAAGACCGGGGTTGGCTGACGTTTGACCGTGTAGCTCGGCACGATGGGGTCGAACTGGAGCACGAAGCGGTCGTAGGCGGGATCTTCACCGACCCGCGCGGTGATCGTGTTGGCGACTCCGGTCTTGCCGCCGGATGCGTCGGCGCAGGCGAAGTCGGGGAGGTTCGTCCCGGGCGGGGTGGGAGGCGTAACCGGTGGCTGCGAGATGCGGGGTCCAGAAGCGTTGGCGGCGCCGGTGCCGCCACTATTGTTCGCCGCGGTGGGCGTCACGTCTGCTCCGCAGGCGGCCAGAATCGTCAGCAGGAGGAGGGCCAGGCCGGTCCGCACCGGCCAATGGTATGGTCGTGACCCCTCTCGAGCGCGCCGAGGTGGCGGAACAGGCAGACGCGTCGGTCTCAAAAGCCTATCCAGCCCTCGAATTAGGTCGGATTGGGTCGGGTTCCGTATTCACGCCATCCGATTAAACGGGTGTAGGGCGGATTAGTTTTGACTGCCTAGACTGACAACAAGGCTGACACGGTTCGGGTAAGTCGTCGCGTTCCGGCGAAGGACCCGATAAACGCGTTTGCCGATCCAGTGTTCGCTTTGTCGAAGATGGGTGAAGGGCTCGTGTCGAATCCGTTGATGAGCCCCTTGATGTATGCGACTTGACCGGAGGCGCCTGTTTTCCTCGCAGCTACATAAAGCATGTAGAGGATTCGCTGTGGTCGATTCGCTACCGTGATCGTGAACGTCGTGTTCGCAAACTGGCCCATGTGTTTGTGTCTGATGAGGCGACTGTGGCAGATGAGGAACCGGCTAAGGCTGCCGAGCGACACCATCGAGTTGATTGGGCCCTGGGCGTCTGCAAGAGAATCACCCGCGTTATTCAGAAGCGATCCGCCCGACAATCGCAGCGCTGTGTTTGTGAGGCGGCCTGCATCGCCTAGCACAACGACGATTGCGAGCTCGCACTTGCGACCTCAGCAACAGTTGAGGCGGCGGCCAGCAACTGCAATACGCACAGCAGCCCCCGCAGCTTGCGCATTCACGCGAGGATACCGAAAAGGCTCAGATCACTGCCGCGTAGTTGCGATGACGCACGCTAGCGACCGCTCAGGCCTGATTCCCTCGCCCGTGGCCGTGGCCACGGCCTTTGCCGTGACTTGCTGAAACCGCTGTTGTGCTCTCGGTGTCCTCCGCGATCGACGTTTGACTCGTCGCGGTGGTCTCAGAATCCGATCTGCCTTCCGCTTCAGTTGTCGTTGTGACCACGGACGTTCCGGAGATGGATGCCAGTATCCGCAACACACCCTTGCCGTGACCCGG
>DATEGC010000108.1:0-8550 GCA_035280285.1 Candidatus Dormiibacterota bacterium
CGGCTTCGTAACGATCGCCGACTCTTTCGAGCCAGCTCCCCCTGACTGCTGTGAGCCTCATCTCGGCCGTGACTGAGCTGATCGTCACCGCTTTCGAAGTGCCGTTGCGGGCGTTGACCGTGGCGTGCAGGTCATAGGCCGAGTTGTTGGCGCCGCCAGGGCACCGGTAGGTCGGGTCGACGGACGCCCCGGTAAGGGAGAACGTCGCCGGCGCTGACGAGCAAACGGCAGCAAGCCAGAGCACTCCCAGCCAGACCAGAACCCGGCGCACCGCGCGGATCATATGCGTTGGGGGTGATATGCGCCCTGGCCTTCCTTTTAATGTGTGGGCCAAGGACATGGGACATCTCGATTCCCAGCGCTCACTGCCCGCGATCCGAGCCGACAAGCTCGGTTTCAGCACGCTGGCCAAGAAGCTGCGCCTCGCGCCCGAGCAGCGTGTGGCAGTCCTGAACGCACCGGATGGCTACCTGAGCCGGCTGAGTCCGGGCCCGACCAACATCACAACCGCCCTGCAGCCGAACCAGACCTATGACGCGGTCCAGCTCTTCGTCAACAGCGTGGATGAGCTACGACGTATGGGTGCCCTGGCGGTTCGCGCGGTCAGGTCAGACGGCCTTTTGTGGATCACGTATCCGAAGGGCGGCAAGACAGGCGGAGTGACTGACCTCCCGGCGACCCCATGGTGGGTGCGACGCGACGTGCTCGGAGAGATCACCTCGGTCACCGGCTACAGACCGGTGGCGTTCGTGGCGGTCGACGATCGCTGGACCGCGATGCGCTTCAAGCGCGTGTAGCCGGCACCCACGCGCATCCTCGCCGTTGCCGACGAAGTCGATGAGTCGCTCTACGGCGACAGGCTGCCGGCGCTGCGGCCAGACCTGGTCCTCTCCTGCGGCGACCTGCCATTCGACTACCTCGAATACCTGGTGAGCCGCCTCGACGTGCCACTTCTATACGTGCTGGGCAACCACGACCCGAGTCTCGCGCCCCAAGAAGTGACGTTGTCGCCGGTTCGCGTGGCATATCCGCCACTGCCCGGACCGCAGGGTTGCGAGAACATCGACGGCCGCGTGGTCGAGGAGCTTGGCCTCCGGGTCGCGGGGCTCGGCGGCAGCCTACGTTACAAGGAAGGCCCGAACCAGTATTCCCAGGCCCAGATGGGATGGCGGGCGCTAAAGCTCGAGTTCCGGATCCGCCTCAAGCGCGTCAGGGCTGGGCGCAAGCTGGACATCCTCGTCACCCACGCACCGCTTTTTGGGCTCGCCGAGGCCACGGACGCCGCGCACGTGGGGTTTGTCGCGATGCTGCGCCTGGTGCAGCACTTGCAGCCGCTGCTGCACGTGCACGGCCACATCCATCCGTTCGGCCGCGTCCTTCCGGAGCAGCGCGTCAAGGCGACGCGCATCGTCAACGTCGTGCCGTCGCGGATGGTCGAAATCTAGAGCGGGAGCCTCGTGCCGGCTCCCTGCTCCCGGGCGCGGTCGTACACGATTCGGGCGGTGGCCGCGTCCTCGACCGCGTGGCCGGTCGACTTGTAGAGCGTGATCTCCTCGTCGTCCACGCGACCGGGTTTCGTGCCGGCCAGGACCTCGCCGACCTCGGTGACGTCCTCCGGATTCATGCCCTGCAGCTCGTGAGCGCCGGCGGGCGGCGCGTTGGTCACCGCGCCGCGCCACTCGACGAAGACGTGACTCGCCTCCACGGTGGCCGTATCGAGCTCGGGCCCAAATGTCCCGCCAACGCCGCTGACGTGGGTTCCAGGTTGGAGCCACCCACGGCGGAGGATCGGCTCGCGCGCGTCAGTACAGCACGCGACAACGTCGGCCCCGCGCACCGCCTCCTCGAACGACCGCACCGCATGGGCCTGTGGGTTCCGTGCGGCGAGAGCCCGCGCGCGTTCCGGATTGCGCGACGCGATGCGGATCTCTTTGAAGTCGCGGATGCGCGGAAACGTCTCGAGATGCGACCACCCCTGGACTCCAGCGCCCAGGATCGCGAGCACAACCGAGTTGTGCCGCGCCAGGACGCGGGCGGCGACGGCTGCCGTGCCGCCGGTTCGGATGGCGGTGATATATGTGCCATCCATCAGGGCGAGCGGCGCGCCGGTGCTCTCGTCGAACAAGGCGATCAGCGCCTGGTGCGAGGGAAGTCCGTGCTCTTCGTTCGCCGGGAACACTGAGACAAGCTTCGTCTCCAGCGCGACGCCCGGCACGTGACCAGGCATAACCCCCAGCAAGCCGCGACCGTCGAGCCGGACGGCCGTCCGTGGAGGGACCGACGTCTTGCCCGTGGAGAACAGGACGAGCGCCTCGGCCAGGGCGTCGAGCATGGCGTCGATGTCGAGCAGGCGCTCGACGTCGTCGCGGCTCAGGTACAGCAGCTCGCCCACCGCCGCGATCATAAAAGGCGCCGTGAAAGAGTTCCTGCGCAACGGCAGGCTGCTGACCCTGATGCTCGGTCATTTCACTGTCGACAGCTACGTCGGCGTCATCCCGGTGCTCTACCCGATCCTGATCGGTCGGTTCCAGCTGAGCCTCGCCACGGTCGGCCTCGTCAGCCTCGCGTACAGCGGCATGGCAGCGATCTCGCAGCCGCTGTTCGGGCTGCTCGCGGACCGGTTCGGCACGCGCTTCACCGGTCTCGCGCTCGCGTGGACGGCGATCACGTTCTCGGTGATCGGCTTCGTCAACAGCTTTCCATTGCTGCTCGCCCTCGCGCTCGCGTCGGGTCTCGGTTCGGGTGCGTTCCATCCTCTGGGTGCGCTCGACGTGCGAGGAGTGCTCCAGGCCTGGCGGCGCAGCCTCGGCATGTCCGTTTACGTCACCTCCGGGACGGTTGGCGTCGCGGCCGGGCCGCTGATCGGGATCCTGCTGTTCGGCGCATTTGGCATCCGCGGCACGGGTCTGCTTGTGATTCCAGGGATCGTCACCGGCGGTTACCTGCTCTGGAAAATGCGGGCGCTGCCCGAAGCCGCGTCCAGAGCCGACCGGCAGGCATCGGCCGTCTCGCGTTCCGTGCCTGTCTTCGCCCTCGCTGTTGTGATCGGCGTCATGATGTCGCGCAGCTGGACAGTCAACGTCTTCCAGGCCTTCACCCCGACCTGGTACCGCCAGCTCGGTTACGGCCCCGGGTTCTATGGACCGCTCGCCACCACTCTCGTGCTGGCCAGCGCCGTCGGGACCGTGGGCTGCGGTTCGCTTGCCGACCGCTATGGACGGCGCGCCGTGATTCTCGCCACCCTCGTCCTGTCGGTGCCCGCGATCCTTCTCTATACGATGTTTCCCGGTCCCTGGGCCTTCGCGACAGGGATCCTGATCGGCTTCCTGGCCGCCTCCACCGCGCCGCTCATGCTCCTGATGGCCCAGCAGCTGATGGCAGCGCGCGCCGGTCTGGCCTCGGGCTTGGTGATGGGACTCGGCTTCGTGACGGGGGCGATCGGCGTTCCTGTCAATGGCGCCATCGCAGATGCGATCGGCCTGCAGAAGTCGCTGATGACACACGTCATACTCGTCATCGCCACCATCGGTCTAGCGTGGTTTCTGCCGCGAGAGGATGAGGTCGAGCGCTACTCCGTCGCGGTCACGCCCGCGACGTAGCATCGGAAAGGTGCTGAACCGCACCGTGTACGAGCTGGCCGGCGGCGAGCAAACTTTCCGGCTGCTCGTCTCGCGGTTCTACGCGCGAGTCGCGGTTGATCCGGTCCTGCGCGCCGTGTATCCGGACGAGGATCTGTCGGCGGCCACGGAACGGCTGACGCTCTTCCTCATCCAGTACTGGGGTGGCCCGCCGACATACAGCGAACAGCGCGGGCACCCACGACTGCGCATGCGTCACCAGCCGTTCGCTATCGGCCAGACGGAGCGCGACGCGTGGCTTGGGCACATGACGGCCGCGGTCGACTCGCTCGACCTCGCGCCCCCTGTGCGCGAGGCGTTGCTGGACTACTTCGAGACGGCCTCGACGGCGATGATCAACCGGCCGGCGACTGCGGGGTAGCCGTCGGTTCGGGCTGGACCAGATCCTTCGCCACCACCGGGGCGTCTTCCAGGTCGACCGCACCATTACCCGACGCCTTGGCTCTGCGCAACGCCGCGCGAAGCTTCGGGATCTCGGCGCGCAGCGGCTTTTCGACCCAGTCGAAAGAGATGACCCGCTCGTTGACCTCCCAGAACAGGCCGTTCTCCATGCTCTCCATGCGGCTGAGCGCCGCGTCGACGAAATCGGGCGGCGCGGCGGCGATGCCCTCCACGAGCACGTGCGCGATGTCCTTCTCGTCCGCTGCCATCGCCCAGCACGTCAGCTTCGCGACCGCCTTGAACAGTCCGTTCAATCCGATCGGCCTGGCGCTGGGGATCAGATCGAGCAGGTTGCGGACAAGGAGCTGGGCGAGGCGGAACGAGACCTGCGAATCGCGCACGCGCGCCTCGATGGCCAGGTCGGCCACGTCCTCCGCCGCGGCGCCGAAGATCGCCGGCATACCTGCCTCGTCGAAGTGCCGGCCGTAACGCAGTAGATGCGCGGCCGCCTCTACAGCGAGGTCGCGACGCCACTCCAGAGCGCCGATGGCGAAGCGGCGGTACTCGTTCATGATCCCTGACGCGAACGTCGGCGCTGAACGGTTGATGGCGGACCGCAGGTACGTGTTGAAGAAGCGCACGCACAGCTCAGCGACCTCCGGATCGCCGACCTCGATGGCGGCGAGGCCGATGTTGCGGGTGGCCACCGCGATCGCGTGCACCGCCTCTTTGCGGTGGACCGGCGTCAGGCCGACCATGTCGACGAAGCTCGACATCACCATGTACTCGAACCAGGTGTGCGCCCGGTTGACCTCGGCGATGATCTGGTCCGACGCACCAGGCAGCTCCGCGTGGCCGACTTTGAACCAATCGGGTTCCAGGCCCTTCTTCTTGTCCGGAATATGTGTGCGAGCCAGGAAGTGGCCTAGCTCGTCGATGCCGAGCACAGCGACTGGCATGTCGCCGAGCTGGATCGAGCCAAATGCGATGTCGGTGACCTGAGCGACGCAGGTCATGAGCTCGCGGCGGCGCTTCAAAGAACGGCGCGCTCGGCGCATGATCGCGCCCACCAGCGTCTCGGCGCGCATGACCTCGAACACGTAGATGACGTACGGAAAGAGGATGGCGAAGTTGATCAGGGCCAGCACCTCGGCCACGGCAACGCTCGCCATCGGCACATAGGTGGGCTTGATCTCGGACCTGACGAGAAACGTGTAGAGGATCGAGGCCAGGGCGAAGCTGAGCACGAATGCGTTCAGCGCATTGCGGGTGAAGATGCCGATGATGCGCGGCGAGTAGCGGAAGGAAGTCGTCTGGATGCCGAACATGACGCCGAGCAACACGATGCTCAGGGTCACGCCCTCCGCGCCGCCGACCAGGCCGAGCGTGCCCCCAGCCGCCGTTGGGTCCGGCGTGAAGAAGTCGGCGATCGACGTGTAGCGCAGCGCGTCGAAGACGCCGAACAGAATCACGAGCATGAGCGCGACCGCCACCAGCGCGAGGCCCGAAAGCATCGCGCCGCCCCATCCGATTGAAGCCGACTGCTGAGGCGTGGGCTCCTTGCTCACCGCACGGCGATCCTAATCTTTGGGAACGTGATTCGAGCCCTTGTCTTCGACTTCGACGGCCTCATCCTCGACACGGAGGAGCCCGTCTACCGGTCCTGGCTGGAGGTCTACGAGGCGCACGGCGAAGAGCTGCCCTTCGAGCGCTGGGTCCAGATCGTCGGCTCGACCACCACCGGCTTTCACCCCCAGCACCATCTCGAGGAGCGTATCGGCCGTCCTCTGCCGAAGGAGGTGCTCGAGCGCAGAATCCGGCGGCGGACCGAGATGATCCTGGCCAACCACCTCCTGCCTGGAGTCATGCCGCTCCTCGACGCGGCGCGCCAGCGCGGGTTCAGGCTGGGCGTGGCGTCGAGCTCGACGACGGAGTGGGTGAGTGGGCATCTCGCCCGCCTTGGCATCCTCGACAGGTTCGACTGCCTGCGCTGCCGCAACGACGTCGCCCGTGCCAAGCCGGAGCCCGACATCTACGTGGCGGTGCTCGATTGCCTTGGCGTCGCGCCGTCGGAGGCGATCGCCATCGAAGATTCGCCGAATGGAGTGACGGCCGCCAAGAGGGCGGGGGTGCGCTGCGTCGCCATTCCAAACTCAATCACGGCTCGCCTTGACCTGAGCCACGCGGACCTGGTTCTGGGATCGCTTGCGGAGGTCACTCTGGCCCGGCTTCTGGAGCGATTGGGGACGCCTTAACCTATCCCTCGTGCGTATCGGCATCCTCACCGGCGGTGGCGACGCGCCCGGGCTCAACGCGGCCATCCGGGCCGTCGCACGGCGCTCGTTCCAGCTAGGGCACCGCGTGAGCGGCGTCAAGAACGGCTGGGCGGGCTGTCTCGAAGAAGGCCTCATCGACGAGCTGACGCCGGCGGACGTGCGCGGCATCCTTCCGATGGGAGGCACGATCCTCGGCACCTCGCGCACGAACCCATCGAAGGAGAAGGACGGGATCCCGCGAGTGATCAGGACTTTGAAGCACCACGGCGTCGACGCGCTGGTTCCGATCGGCGGCGACGACACGCTGAGCGTGGCGGCCAGGCTGCACGAAGCCGGCTTCCGCACGGTAGGCGTGCCAAAGACGATCGACAACGACCTCGCGGTGACCGAGTTCTGCATCGGCTTCGACACCGCCGTGGGCGTGGTCACGGAAGCTCTCGACCGCCTCCACACGACTGCGTCGGCGCATCACCGGGTGATGGTGGTGGAGGCAATGGGACGCGACGCCGGATGGGTCGCGTTGATGGGCGGCATCGCCGGCGGAGCGGACCTGATCATCATCCCCGAGTTCGAGGTCGCCCTCCCCGACGTAGTCGCGCACCTATACCGGCGGCGTGGCGAGGGCAAGCTCTTCAGCATCATCATCGTGGCCGAGGGCGCGCACATCCCTGAGCTGGAGAGACAGCAGGGGGGCGAGTCCGAGAAGGACGCGTTCGGCCATGTGAGGCTTGCCAAACGCGGCATCGGCGACCTGCTCGCGAACGCGGTCGAGCACGAGACCGGTTTTGAGACACGCGTGACCGTGCTCGGCCACCTGCAGCGCGGCGGGTCCCCCTCACCGGTCGACCGGATCTGGGCCACGCGCCTGGGCGTGGCCGCGGTGGAGCTGATCGTCCATGGTCAGAGCGGCGTAATTCCGATCCGGCGCAACGGCGACGTTGAGGTGGTGCCGATCACCGAGGTCATCCAGGAGACCCGCCGCGTGCCCAGGGAGCTGTACGACCTCTCACAGGTCTTCGTCTAGCAGCCGCAGCGGGGAGCGCGGCTGAAGCGGATGCTCGAGCTGGCACCGGCGACGAAGGCAGGACGGGACTCCTAGGCGGTGACCGCGCGCCGCTGCCTCACCCTCGAACGGGCCGGTGGACTGCCCAACCCCGAGGTCCGGCGCTGGCTCAACCGGCTGAGTCTCGTTCTGTTGGTCCACGGCCGGTACGAGGAGGGCAAGAGCGGTCGGCCCGCCCAGCCCGCAAAGAGCTCAACGCCGAAGCGTTCTGGTTAAGCTTCGACTCCGGTGGACCTCCTGATCTACGCAGGCCTTCTGATTGCCGGTTTGATCGTCTTCTTCGTCCTGCTCTCGTACCAGGTCTACCGCCGCGCGTTCGTCCCCCAGCCACCGCAATGGCTCGACGACTTCACCTTCACTCCGTTCGAGTTCCAGGCCGACTACGAGGAGGTCGAGCTGGCGACGGCCGACGGCGTCAATTTCGGAGCCTGGCATTTCCGGCAGCCGGGCTCGCCGCAGACGGTGATCATCTCAGGTGGCCATAAGGGTCAGCGCCAGGGCGCCCTCGGCATCGCCGTCGCCCTGTGGCGCAAGGGCTTCAACGTGATCCTCTACTCGTATCGCGGCATGCCTGGCAGCGACCGGGCGCCGATCACGTTCGGCATCAAAGAGGTGCTCGAGCTGCAGGCGTCCATCGCCTTCGCCCGCAAGCGCATCCCCAACGCGAGAATCGGACTGCTCGGCTACTCGATGGGCGCGGTCGTCTCGCTGCTCGGGGCGGCGGGCGAGCCGGGAGTCCAGGCGCTGGTGCTCGATAGCCCGTTCAGCGATCTGCGCACGTTGCTGATCGAGAACGTTCGCAGCGCGAGCAAGCTGCCGGGCACGCCTTTCGTGTGGCTGGCGGGAGTCGTGTTCTGGCTCCGCACGCGACACCGCCTGGCGGAGTGCCGCCCGCTCGACGTGTTGAGCGCGCTCGAGCCGCGACCGCTGTTCTTCATCCACGGCGGCGCCGACGCGATCACCAACGTGAACCACAGCCGCCGGCTGTATGACGCCTACCGCGGCCCGCGCGAAATCTGGATCGTGCAGGGCGCGCCACACACTGGTGCGTATTTCGCTGACCGGCCGCTGTATGTGGAGCGGGTGGCCGGCTTCTTCGCGCGGCACCTGGGTCTCGACGTGAGCAGCCACCTCCGCCTGGTCGAAGAGGAAGAAGTCTCCTAAGGTTCGCCTGTAACAAACCGCCTGCTCG
>DATEGC010000109.1:0-3724 GCA_035280285.1 Candidatus Dormiibacterota bacterium
TGGGGGCTGTTTTCGCGCACGTCAGGCCGGGAGTCTGGGCGACCGTCGGTCTGAGGGTTGAGCCGCTGTCCGCCCAGGAAAACGTCCTCGATGAACTTCACGTAGGCGTCGTGGCTGAGCGTCTGGTGGTCGACGTAGCCGCGCCGCGCGTACGGACTGATAACGATGCCGGGGACTCGCAGCCCGTACCCAGCGGTGTCGACCGACGGCGGCACTACGTGGTCGTAGAAACCGCCCCAGTCGTCCCAGCTCAGGAAGATTGCAGTGGAGCTCCAGTCGGCGCTCGACATGACCGCATTGACCAGCGTCGTGACGTAGGCCTCGCCGACCGAAACCAGACCTGGCGGGTGCTCGCTGACCGAGCCGTTGGGCACGACCCAGCTCACCGCGGGCAAGTTGCCGGCCTTTGCGTCTGCGTAGAAGTGATCGATGGTCTGCACGTTGCCAACCTGGCCGTCCTTGCGCACGTCGACGAATCCGGGCAGCGGGTTCCAAATGTCCGGCGTACCGACGCGCTGCTGCTGCGGAGGACAGGTGGCGGCATCGGTCTCGCAGTCGGGAGTCGTGCCTTCGGCGACGTAGTACTTCCAGCTGACGCTTTGCCTGTACAGCAAATATGTCAGTGAGGTCCATTGAAAATCGCGCGCCGCCTGGTTGTCGCCGTTGATCTTGCCCGCGCCCGCGCCAATTGGATTGCCCGGCGCATCGATGTTCGTGATGCAACTCATCGGGTCTTGCGTCCTGCCGCATTTCGCCGACCACTCCGAGACGAGGTAAAGGTGCTCCGGGAAGCTCCACGACGCGTTGGGCTGGAACATGCGGTCCTGCAGCACGAAGTTCTCTGCGTACGCCCAGTAGTTGGGGATGTCGCGCGCGTCCTTGTAGCCCATGACGTCGGCCTTGGCCGCGTTGGTGCAGTTCGGATCGACAGTTTCGACGCAGCCCTTGCGGCCTTTCTCCGCCTGGCCGACGAAGCCGTCCATCTTGCCGCCGTTGATGTCCGCGGTCGCATTGGAGCTGCCGTGAGGTCCACCCCCGTTCTTGTCCGTCGGGTCGTGATAGGGGCGAGCGCAGCCGCCGTTGTCTGGGTCAGGCACGCAGACGGTGAACTGGCCGTTCTGCCGCGGCAGCCCATCGGCGCCGGGGTAAAGGCCGAAGTACTCATCGAAGCTCCGGTTCTCCTGCATGATCACGACCACGTGCTTGATCTTTTGCAGACCTGTGCCCGTTGCCGTCGATGTCGGGCTCCCGGAAGCAATGGGATTGCCGGAGGCGCACGCGCCCAGGACCACGATCGCCGCGAGCCCGCCGGCGATATTTCGCATCGGCGCCTGATCTTAGGCCGGCGATCCCGAGCATCTATTCGCGATTCGTCAACACTGTGTCAGCATCGATCTCGCATCGGTGCCGGCGCCGGCGGCTCTTAGCTGGTCAGGCGCCCCGGTGCCGAGTACACGTTGAAGCGCTCCCCGCGCAAGAACCCGACCAGGGTCTGATTGAACTCGCGCGCCAGTGCGACTGCGAGACTCGAAGGCGCGCCGACAGCGGCCAACACGGGGATGCCGGCCGTGATCGATTTCTGGACGATCTCGTAACCGGCCCGACCGCTCACGACCAGCAGCGCGTCGCTCGCCGGGAGCCTTCCGTCGAGCAACCGACGCCCGACAACCTTGTCGACCGCGTTGTGGCGGCCGATGTCCTCGCGCATGCAGATCAACTCGCCATCGGATCGGAACAGGCCGGCCGCATGCAGCCCGCCGGTGCGCTCGAACACGCCCTGGCCGGAGCGCAACCGGTCCACCAGCCCGGGCAGCAGCGAGGGGTCGACGCGCGGTCCAGCCGGCAACAGGGCCAGGTCGCGCCTCAGGTCGTCGATCAGGACCGCGCCGCAAACGCCGCACGCCGAGCTGGACAGCATCGAGCGCTCGGGTTTGCGACGCGGCGCGCGCGTGAGATGGACATCGACCTGGTTCGACTCGACGATGGAGGCGTCGACGGAGAGCGCCGAAGCAGTCTCGCCTGACTCGGCGCTGATGCGAACGAGCTTGATCGATTCGAGCGAGCGTGCGATGCCCTCGGCGAACATGAGACCGAGCGCAAGCTCGATGTCATCGCCCGGCGTGCGCATGACCACGGACAGAGGCTCGCCATCGAGCATCAACTGCAGCGGCTCCTCCGTCACGACGGCGTCGGGTGCATCGCTCCATGCGCCAGAAGACCACTTCCGTATCCGGACGCCGGGAGCGGCAGGCCGGGCCATCACCCCTCCGCGACGCGCAGATGGCGCGCGGCGCGCGGCACTGCGGTGGTGATCGCAAATCCGCGCCAGGACGTGACGCGGTCCGGCTTGAGGTCGATCACGGGCGGGACTTGCGCGGTCGAGATCCCATAACGGTCGGCGATGGCCGCGCCATCGCTCGACTGCGCAAAGGTGCCGCGCACGCACGCGCCTACCATCATCGAAGGCCGGAAGCGATGGTGTGACTCGACCACCAGCGCGCCCGGCGACCCCGACCGCGGGCGGCCGCTGGTGGGCGCGATGATGACCTTGCCGTGGTCGACCTCCCAGAAAGCCGGTCGCAGCACGGGCAGCCCGTCCTCGAACCAGCACGCGTAGCCGCGCGACACGCCGGCGAGGCGCCGGCTGACTTCGGCGGGGACGGCCGGCACGCGCGCCGCCTGGGCCGGAGGAAACGGCGCGCCTTCGACGATGTCAGCCTCGCTCAGCATCAGGCGCAGCACCACGCGGTTGTACGGCATCCATTCGCGCGGCAGTCGCATCAGGTCCAGCGCGTAGCCTGCGAAGAACGGCGCATTGCGCACTGCGTAACCCGCCATGCCCAGGAAATAACCCGGGCCGTTGAGCACTGCCCGCACGTCGTTCGAGAGCGATAGCGGGTCGTATATCTCGATAGTGCCGCGCAGGAGCAGCGCCTTCTCGCCGCCGTCGACGAGAAACGCAGCGCGTGGATCGCGCCGGGCGATGACCGTCTTGGCCGCGTAGCGCGACGTCGTCATCCAGATCGAACCGCTGGCGAAGCTGAACACGGCCGGGTTTACCAGCGGCGACCGCCCCGAGCGCAAGGCGAGCATGCCGATCGTGGTGCGGCCCAGGATCCCGCTCGCCTCGCGGGTCAGCTTCATCGCCCCAAGCTTAGAGGGCGGGCTGTGATTCCTCCGCCAGGTGAAGCCGCACGATCACAAAACCCCTGTTCCGCTCTCGGTCCAGGGACTCGGCCGCCGGGTTGCCATCGGCACCGCGGCCAATCCCTGTGAAGACCGAGACGGCTCGGCGAGCCCTGATCATGCGACCTAACGCTTCCGCCATGGCCTCGCGCTCACTGATGACCTCTGGCGTGACCTTCCGCCACACGCCCTGCAGCCGGACCCTCACCGTGCCCGCGTTCAGGTTCTTCCACCAGCGCCCACCACCGGGCACCAGAAGATCGTCTCCGTCACGGACGTAGCCAACCGGCGTTGTGTAAACGCGGCCGGACGACCGGCCGACAAACGAAACCAGCATCAGGTTGCTGCTCATCATCGAATGCAACCTGCCCGCCAGCACGGTCCTCATTACCGGGCTCAGGAAGATGCTCACTCTTTGCAGAATACGGCTCAAATGCATCATGGACGGTCATGGTTCCGTCTCCTCATGAGTGTCCTGTGAAGGACTTTCGAGGATGTCGCGAATTCGCGTCAGCGCCCTCTCCAGGCGCCGGCGAAG
>DATEGC010000110.1:0-6701 GCA_035280285.1 Candidatus Dormiibacterota bacterium
GTATACGCCATCAAATTCGGTCTGACGACTGATCAGATCGCGAGCACATGGGCGCCCTATTTGACGTTCGCCGAAGCCTTCAAGTTGGCAGCACAAACCTTCAAACGAGACGTGTCCAAACTGAGCTGCTGCGCGGCCTGACCTGACCGTCCATCGAGAATTGTTTCAGGTGCCTCACGTTCCTCACCCGTGCACGTTGTAGTCGTCCTGGCAGTCGGTGGGCGTGACGCACAGTCCCGGGCACTGCGTGCGCGCATATTGCCGCCGGACCTCCGTCGAGGCGGGCGATCGAGATCAGATGAACCGAGGTCGGTCAAGGTTTTGAGGGGACGCCGCGCGAGTGGCTGGAAAATCTGTGACACAGCTGTGACACGGTTGCTACGGGCGGTGAACGCGCCGGTGTGACCTGCCTCAAATCACGCCGACAACCTGGCAGCATGCTTGTTGCCATCGGGCAGCAGGTGCTTTCGTGCGAGTCGAGCAGGGAGCAAGCACTCGCAATCAGGACGCGGTTGTGATGGCAATGATGGCATCGATCTGTCCGACCGCCAGCCTCGTTCCCTCTCCCTTGCCCATGCCGAGCAGCCGCTCCATGTCCGCGATGGTCGCGAACCGGGTGATGATCGTCATGGTGGTCTTCTCGGGCGTCTCGACTAGTCGAACCTCGGCCATCGTGGCCGGCAGGTCCTCGTTCGGTGGGCCACACCCCTCCTCGAACTCGAGCGACCTGGGTGGATCAACGGAGATGATTCGCCACCACCCGTGGAGCTTCTCGCCGTCGGATCCGGTCATGTAGTAGGTAACCCGGCCGCCATTGGTCAGATCGTGGTCGACGACGGTCGCGGGATAATTCGGCGGGCCCCACCATCGTTCCAGTTGCCGCGGGTCGGCCCACACCTGCCATACCCGCTCGGCCGGTGCATCGAACACCGACACGATCGTGAGCGACAGCGCAGCCGAGTCGCGATCCACAGCGATCACCGTCATGACCTGTCTCCACCTGATGGGCTGGCGAGAACATCGCCGATCAGGTCAAGTCGACCACGCCACAGCAGCTCGAACCCCGCGAGCAGTGATTGCGCCTTGGCGATGGTGTCGATATCGGTCTTGACGAGTTGCTCGCGACCGTGGCGCGTCAGGTGAACGAGTCCGGCGTCCTCAAGGATGGCCACATGCTTCTGCACCGCTGTCGTGCTCATCGGATACAGGCGCGCCAAACCGGATACCGACAGCGTCCCTTGCATCGCACGGCGCAGGACGTCTCGCCGGGTGGGGTCAGCGAGCGCCCTGAAGACGCGGTTGGCGTGCCCCTCGAGAAGGCCGGTGCGACCTACAACCATCTGGTTGTAAGATTAGCACGTGACCGTCCCGCGGGGCGACCTCGCCAGTTGAACGGATGACAGAGATACAAGGAGTGACCACAGCATGAGGTTGACGACAACGACCAACGTCTCCGTGGACGGCGTAATGCAGGGGTTGGGCGGACCGGGCGAAGATCGCCGTGGCGGCTTTGATCGCGGCGGATGGGCGCCGCCCCTTGTCGACCCCGAAACGGCGGACTATCTCGACCAGGTCTACGACAGTGCTGCCGCGTTCCTCTTCGGCCGCCGGACGTACGAGATCTTCGCACGCTCCTGGGGAGCCATACCTGAAATGACCACAAGCACGATCGGCTCCGCATTGAACCGCCGGCCCAAGTACGTGGCATCGACCACCATCACCGAGCCGCAGTGGACGGGCACGACTGTCTTGACGGGCGACATCGCTGTGGCCATCCGTGACCTGAAGGCGCAGCAAGAGGGCGACCTGCTTGTGCCCGGGAGCGGCGTCCTCCTCCGATGGCTGCTGGCCAATGACCTGGTCGACCAGTTCGACCTCCTCATCTATCCCGTGGTCATCGGCCAGGGCACGCGGCTGTTCCCGGATTCCGGTCCGGACAGCGCGCTCGCCCTAGTCAACTCGAGTACGACCTCCGGGGGCATAGCAATTCAGGCTTACCGGCCTCTAGGGAGGCGCCCGGAGTACGCAACGTCCTCTGGCCTCCCAGAACACATCACCTAGCTGCCGACCACATCGCTTCGCCCATGACAACTCAAAATCGGTCCTGATCTCGGACCGGTGTCGCGTCAGTTCCAAGAAGACCACAGGGCCAGAACCTCTCGTCGACTTCATCACCTCGCTTGATGGCTACGCGGCTGCCGAGGGCTGGCGTGGATGGTGGGGCTGGAGCGCCCCGCGTACCTCGCCGGCGCCTTCGGCGCGCGCCGGGTCAGTCGATTCGCTGGCAAGGCCACGACGATGCCCTCCTGCCCGCGCACGTACGCCATGCGCCAGATGTGCTCGTACTGACCGATGCCACCGACCAGGTCGTAGCCGTCCGCAGCCTGCCGGTCGACGACCGCCTGGAGGTCGTCCACTTCGAAAGCAACGTTGCGCAGCCCCAGTTCGTTGGCCATGGCGTCGGGCGATCCCGGTTCGTGGTGGGGCCGGATGAAGCTCGACACCTCCAGCCTGCTTCCTCCGTCGGGCGGCCGCAGCGTCACGATCTCGCTCCGGGAGTTCGGTATGCCAATGACAGTGTCGACGAACTCGCCCTCCATGAACATCCTGCCTTCAACCTCGAAGTCCAGTCCGACGAAGAACGCCGTCACCGTGCCGAGGTCCGCGACGGTGATGCCTACATGGTCGAAGCGTCGAATACCGGGCACGCGTGCATCCTCCTGCGTTAGTTATCTCCTCTCTGTGTCCTTCCCGCGCCAAGAGCGGCGTCTGACAAGGCGTCGGGACCGATTTTGAGCTGAAATCTGGTCGGGGGCCCGGGATTTGAACCCGGGGCCTCACGGTCCCGAACCACAATGAATCGCCCTGGGTTTCTTGGAGACTCGCCGGTTAGGAATCACGACGCGTCGACGGTCGTGCTCCGTGCATAGTAAGCGGGCTCGAACTCGGCGGGCGGCACATCATCGATGGCGCTGTGCAGTCGGCGGTTGTTGTACCAGTCAACCCAGCGTGCGGTCGCCAGCTCGAGCTGCCCGAAGGAGCGCCACGATCCGTGCCTTCTCACTAGCTCTGTCTTGAGCAGGCCGATGACAGCGTGATCGACGCCGACCCGTGGCCAGCGATGACCGTGCTGGCGGGCCGTCACCCTCCCAGGCGTCTGCTCACGCCTACCGACGAGATACTGATCCCGAGCCGGCCATACGTCAACCAGGCGCGGAAGGCGCAGAATTCGGGACAGCTGTCGAGCTGATGCGCCCGAGCATTCCCCAAAACGGGGGGAGTGGTGTCATGGACTCTCAGAACCTGACCGTCTGGGTCAGTGCCGCCGCTTTGTTATTGTCGCTTTTCGCGACAGGGGCGACATTGGTGTACCAGCGAGGCGAGACCGAGCGAACCGTGCGCCAAAACCTGACCGATGTGATGAAAAAGCTTGTTGAGGTCGACAGCAAGCAGATCGACATTATGGGCACGATGAGGAGTCCGCAAGAGATGGCCCCAATCCTTTCTGAGCTGAATCAGCAACGCTTCATTCTTGCGGGACAAGCCGGATTCCTGATGGAGCAGATCAAGCCATCGAAGGTGGCGTCGGTTGAGTACAACCAGCTCGCCCTACTCTATGGCCTGATCGGGAACGTCCCTCAAGCAACGTCGTTCTACGAGCTTTCGGTTAGGAAGTCGCAAAAGGAGGACGCTGTCACCCAGGTCGCTGCCCTTAGAGCCTTCGCGATGTTCAAGTTCGCGCAAAACGAACCCGAAACCGCGCGGAAGAGCTTAGAGAAGGCTCGTGGCATCTTGACCGGCAACCTCGATTACGAGCTCTATTGGCGGGTGAATGTGGTCCTCTCGTGGGCGCAATGCGAGGCGGCGTATACGGGTGATATGGCCCGAGCGAGCGAGTTGTTTCGGGAGGCCCATGAGCTCAACGGGCGAATTCATAACCCTTGGAATCGCGTTCCGCTTCCAACTGCTCTCCCAACCCCCGGCTCTCCCCTCAGCCCGCCGAATGCACCGCAATTACCCCTAGCCGGGCCGATGCCGCCACCCGGTCCCCCGCAGGCTACCCCTAGATGACTGGTGTGCTGCAGGCGTGCTACACGAATACAAACGATGTTGTCACGTTATGTGCCCGCCCAATGGGGTCTCAGAATTCAAAAATGGTCGGGGGCCCGGTGTGCGACTGAGGTGTCCACTTACACCGAGGGCCTAGTCAACTGCCGAAGGCGCTCATAGGGAGTCTGGCCTCCGAGGGCGCCATGCGGTCGGGCGAAATTGCAGAAGCGCCCCCATTCGTGAAGCTTGGCGTTGAAGAGCTTGGCGTCGTCGATTACCTCGCCGGCCAGCAGCCTATAGAACTGTTCGTCGTCGATCCGGTGTGACCTCTCGACTTTGCCGTTTAGCCGCGGTGTCGACGGTCGGATGTAGACGTGTTGGATGCCTTTGTCCAGGAGGTGCCAGTGGAATCCCGCCTGGAACTCGGAGCCATTGTCGGTCTGGATCTTGATGACATAGAAGGGCAGCTGCTCGAGGACATAGTCGACAAAGCGGATCGCGGTCTTCTGGTCTAGGCGTTCGTAGATCCTCAGGACCCGGAGGCGAGTGCAGTCATCGATGGCGGTGTACTGGTAGTGCTTCTTGCGCTTGCCTTTGATGGGCTCGATGAATTTGACGTCGATCTGAACGGAGTGGCCAGGCTGTTGCTTCTCGTAGCGTTTCCAGCGTTCGGTGTGGCGTTTGTAGCGCTGGGAAGCAGGTAGGCGGTTCAGGTTGGCCCGCTTGAGGATGCGCCAAATGCCGGCAGGGCTGACCGAGACGTCGTGATTACCGCTTCAGATACATGGCGATCTTGGCTGGACCGAAGTGGTAGTGCTGCCGGAGGTGGATGATCTTGCCCACGACCTAGGCCTTGGTCGCGTGCGGGCAAACCAGTGGTCGATGAGATCTTTCGCGAAGACCTTCTGGCCCCAGTTGCTGATATCGGCGCAGCCAGAAGTAATACGTGTGCCGTGAGATCCAGAAGTACCGGCAGGTCATCGCGACGTTGCCAGTAACCTCTTCAACATGCTGGATGATGGTGAGTCGGCGAGCTGCTCCCCTAGATAATTCCCGTTCCGTCACCTGGTTGTCCTCCTCTACCGATTTGGGAGGCCCAAGTGTCAGGGATCACCGTCAGTTTCAGAATTGGTCGGGAGCCCGGGATTTGAACCCGGGGCCTCACGGTCCCGAATCACACGACCTTCCGTCCAGCCGTGAGGATTTCGTCCTGTTTCAGTTCGAAATCGCGGCCCCGCGGGACGCCGGTCGTCCAGATCTGCGCCATTCTTCCGCCCGATTACTACATGAACTACTACACGAACGGTCAGCGCACCACCCGGCAATCCTTGGCGTCGTTGCCGCGTAACTGAATGACCCTCCCGACGACGTACCAGTCTGGTTGCCGTTGGCATCAACGACCGCCGGCCCAATCGGCGACCGGTCCGCCCTGCGAACAGCGGTGGCAAAGCTTATATGTCGTTGCGCCGGTCGGCGCAGATGTGCCACGCAATTGACCACGCGAATGGTGGCCACCTCAACAAATCGCATTGTTGTACGCATACGTCGTGGTGGGGGATCCGGCACCCTTCGTCAAAAGGCTCCCTCTGGACGATGTCCCTGCGATGGTACGTTTCAGCGAGGCAAGACCCGACGGCAACTCGCGCGCCCCTGACACGACAGGCGCGTTGATCCTTGGCGTGATGTCACGAATAGGGCCGGCGACCGAGCGGGAAAACGATGGACGCCGTTAGCCTCCTTCGCTATCGTGAGCGCCGGGCCAGCCTCGATCCGCAGCCACGCGACGTATTAGAGGAGTGCGATGACGCCTCGGCGGTCGGCCATACAGAACTACGCGAGGATCGGGGGGGTCCTGTTCCTCGTATCAATCGTCGCGGGTGGGTTCGGCGAAGGCTTAGCCCCATCACAGCTCATCGCGCCCGGCGACGCCGCGGCCACGGCCCGGCATATCCTCACTTCCGACACTCTGTTCCGAGTTGGCTTTGCCAGCTATCTAGTCGAAGGTTTATGTGACGCCGCGCTGACGGCGGTCTTTTTCGTGCTACTGAGACCAGTCGATCAGGTGCTGACCGTAGCTGTCGTTGTGTTTCGGATCATGGCCACCGCGACGTTCGCATTTGCTGAGATGTTCTATTTCGCTCCGTCTCTGCTCCTTACCAACGAGTCCTATCTGAAGACTTTCTCCTCGGATCAGCTAAATACCCTGACGCTACTGTCGCTGAATCTGTATGGAGTCGGCGGAGCGATGTCGCTCGCGTTCTATGGAGTAGCTTCCATCGGCATCGGGTACCTCATGTTTCGGTCGCAGTTCCTGCCTCGGTGGCTCGGCATCGTGTGGGTCATCGGTGGTGCCTGTTTCGTCCTCAGAACGTTCACCTTCGTGCTGTTCCCGGCAATCCCGGGAGAGATACTCCAGGCGCCGCAAATCCTGGCCATCCTCCTGCTCGCCATCTGGTTTCTTGCCAAGGGCGTCGATGTCGCGAAGTGGGAGGCAGCCGCCCAGTCGCCCGGACTCGCCCTCCTCACATAGATCTGGCGGGGATGGATGCCGCCCTTCAATGACGGATGTCAGGGGAATGATCGGCAGCGCCTTCCGGCTGCGGATCCGCGCGGGAACTACTACACGACCACCACAGATAACACCGTTGTTG
>DATEGC010000111.1:0-23803 GCA_035280285.1 Candidatus Dormiibacterota bacterium
GATGAACAGCGCCTGAAGGCGTGTGAACCATGAGTAGCCCTCGTCGAGGTGACCCCACCGCGCCTGAACGAAGGCGACCTTGGGATCCGCGAAGGATCCGACCGTGCGGCGCAGAAAATCGGACGGCGGCACGAAGTCGGCATCGAAGATGGCGATGTACTCGGCCCGAGTCTGCTGCAGGCCGTACGCGAGCGCTCCGGCTTTGAACCCGGCTCGCGTGCCTCGGCGGACGTGGTCAACTTCAACTCCGTGGCGCTGCCAGTGCGCCACTCGGCGGGCGAGGATCTGGACGGTCTCGTCGTCGGAATCGTCGAGGACCTGGACCGTGAATCGATCGCGAGGCCAGTCGATCGTGCAGACTGCGTCGAGGACGCGTTCGGCGACGTAGCGTTCGTCGTAGATGGGAATCTGGACGCAAACTGTCGGCTCGTTGCTGGTCACCACCCTCGCGCGCGCCGGCCGCCTCAGCTGCAGCGCTCGCATTGTCAGATAGAGAAGGTTCAGCCCGAACGCAAAAAGCAGCACGGTCGTGGTCGTCAGCACCGCGACTGTGACGTTCGCGATCAAGGCATGTCGAAGAGCGTGTAGGGCTGCATGGTCGAGCGCACATAGGCCACGCGAGCCAGCGCCTCCGGGCGGTGGCGGCGCGTCCACTGCATGTACCGCCAGGCTGTCTCGCCGAGCCGTCGCGCGGGTGCTTCGAGGCTGGGGGGGAACAGTGCTTTGGGCAGCCTGCGCCGCGGAGCCCCGATGAGGAGCGGCGCTGCCCTCTCCTCGAGCTGCGGAAAATGGTCGAGCAGCCGCGGATTCTCGGCCACCACCTCCTGAACTTCGTCGAGGCCGAAGACCGGCTCGGCGATGAGGAGCTCGAACGCCATGTCCTCGTCCTGTCTTTGCAGCGGCCGGCATTGATAACGTTCAAGGATCAGGTTGGCTGTCATGAGGCGGGGTGCGATCGGCCGTCGCGTCAGTTCGTCGACTGGCTTGGAGCGATGACGCAAGGCGTGCAAAAGGCCGAGCACGTTCACGACCACGTACGCGAGGTGGCGATGGCCGTCCTCGACTATGAGGTTCAGGTCCACGTCGTCCGAGGCGCGGAACCCGCCGCTGGCGAGTGACCCGGCGATGGACACGCTCCTGATGAAGGGGGCGACCGCGACCAGTTTGCGAACGAATCCGGCAGTCATTTCGAGATATGGGCCGGACTCGACCATGTGGCGACGCCTCCGGTCGGCGATCGCATCGACGTGCACCGGCGCGTCGCGCTCGATCACGAGACCTCCGGATATCGTCAGGCCAGGGTTGGCAGCCACTGCCCAACGGATCTCCGCATCGGAAACGCTTCCGCCCAGGCAGAGTTGGGCCAGCCGGGAGGCTGTCACCGCATAACCCCGCCGGCCGAGAAGTGCGACAGTGCGGCCGACTCGATCGGGAAGCGCGGCCGCGGGCGCGTTCAGATAGCCGACAGCCACCACGGGGGATACGGGGTTGGGTTACGTGGCATGATCGATGCGATCACCACACCCACGAACCAACTCGCGGAGGTAGGCAGATGACCGCCGACGGACATTTCCAGGTCCCGCAGCCGACGAATGAACCGGTTCGTCCCTATGCCCCGGGCGACTCGCACCGCAAGAGCTTGAAGTCGCGTCTGGCCGAACTGACGGACGCTCGGACCGAGGTTCCGATGCAGATCGGCGGCGAGCGGCGCTGGGGCGACTCGCGCAGCAACATTCGCGCCCCACACCGGCATGAGCTGGCGATCGCCGAATACGCGGTCGGCGGCGCGAAGGACATCGACGATGCCATCAACGCGGCCCTCGCGGCCAGAAAACTGTGGGCCGCTACCTCCTATCACGAGCGCGCCGCCGTACTTCTGCGCGCGGCTTCGCTGCTCGCGGGTCCTTGGCGGGACACCATCAACGCGGCCACGATGCTTGGCCAGTCCAAGACCGTGCATCAGGCCGAGATCGACGCCGCCTGCGAGACGATCGACTTCTGGCGGTTCAACGCATACTTCGGCGACCAGCTGCTGCGCAACCAGCCGTTCAACGACGGCACTGCGTGGAACCGACTGGAGTACCGGCCGCTGGAGGGCTTCATCTTCGCCGTCAGCCCGTTCAACTTCACCTCCATCGCCGGCAACCTGCCCACGGCTCCGATGCTCATGGGCAACACCGTTGTGTTCAAGCCGGCCACGCAGACACTGCTGGTCAGCCACTTCCTGATGGAGCTGCTCCTCGAGGCCGGCATGCCGCCAGGCGTGATCAACATGGTCAGCGGCAGCCCGGCCGAGATCTCCGACAAGGTCCTGAGTCATCCCGAGCTGGCGGGCATCCACTTCACCGGCTCGACCGAGGTCTTCCAGGGCATGTGGCGTGAAGTCGGCCAGAACATCGATCGCTACCGCACCTATCCGCGGCTGGTGGGCGAGACCGGCGGGAAGGACTTCGTGCTGGCTCACGAATCAGCCGACGCCGACGCCCTGCGTACGGCGTTGGTGCGAGGCGCTTTCGAGTACCAGGGCCAGAAATGCTCCGCAGCGTCACGCGCCTACATCCCGCAGTCGATATGGAAGGCGATGAAGTCGGAGCTGGTCGACCTGGTCGACGCCATCCCGCAAGGCGACGTCGCCGATTTCCGCAACTTCATGGGCGCGGTGATTGACGGACGCGCCTACGCGAACCACATGAACGCGATCGAGTACGCGCGCAAGCAGGAAACCGCGCAGGTCGTGGCCGGGGGGAGGGGCGACGACAAGGTTGGTTGGTTCATCCGTCCGACGGTTATCGAAACCACAGACCCCAACTTCAAGCTGCTTCGCGAGGAGCTCTTCGGCCCGATCCTCACGGTGTATCCGTACGCCGACGGCAAGTACGAAGAGACGCTCGACCTGTGCGACCGCACCAGCCCGTATGGTTTGACCGGGGCAGTGTTCGCGCGCGACCGGCAGGCGATCCGCAAGGCGTCGGAGAGGCTCGTCAACGCGGCGGGCAACTTCTACATCAACGACAAACCGACTGGCGCGGTCGTGGGCCTGCAGCCGTTCGGCGGAGCGCGGGCGTCAGGCACCAACGATAAGGCGGGCTCGTTCCTGAATCTGATCCGCTGGGTCAGCCCGCGCATCATCAAGGAGACGTACGTGCCGCCCACCGACCACCGCTACCCGTTCATGGAAGACGACCACGAGCGAGGCGCGCTCTAGCACGGTTCGTTACGAAGTCGACGGGCCCGTCGTGATCGTCACGATCGACCGGCCCGAAGTCCGTAACGCCGTCGACTTCGCTACCGCAAAGGCCCTGCGCGAAGCGGTTGTGCGCTTCGAACTTGACGAGAGCGTGGCCGTCGCGGTGCTGACGGGAGCCGGCGGTTACTTCTCCTCGGGTTTCGATCTCAAAGCGCTGGCGGAGGCTCCTGAAGGCACGATCAACCAGGACAGCCCCGGTCCGATGGGACCGACGCGGATTGTGCACAACAAGCCGGTGATCGCGGCCATAGAGGGCTATGCCGTGGCCGGCGGACTCGAGCTGGCTTTGTGGTGCGATCTCCGCGTGGCCTCCCGTCAGGCCGTGCTCGGCGTCTTCAACAGGCGCTTCGGCGTGCCATTGATCGACATGGGCACAATTCGACTGCCACGCTTGATCGGCCAGGGCCGTGCTCTGGACCTGATCCTGACTGGACGGCCGGTGACCGCCGAAGAAGCGCTGCGGATCGGGCTCGTGGAGCGGGTCGTCGAGCCGGGCGAGGCGCTGGCCGCAGCCCACAAGCTCGCTCTCGAGATTGCAGCCTTCCCTCAGGCGGCGCTGCGCGGCGACCGCATGAGCGTCATCTTTCAATGGGGCGCCGACGAAGAGGAGGCAGTGGACTCCGAGATCAAGTACGGCCTGAACGCAATCAGAACGGGCGAAGCGCGGCAAGGCGCTCGCCGATTCATGGAGGGCAAGGGCAGGCACGGGGATAAGCTGTCTTGACAATTACTGTCTAGACAGCTATTCTCCAATTGTGGCGGTAGCTGACGAACACGAGGTCGGTCAGCGTGACGAGGATCAGATCTCGACGCTTTTGTTCCATGTTGGACGGGAGCTGCGGACCGCTCTCGATCGCAGGCTGACCAATCACGGCCTGACGTCGCAACAAGCCGCCCTATTGCTTCTCTCGAGGCTGTTGAGGGAGCCTAACCCGATCAAATTGGCGGAGCGCCTCGGCACGGACACCGCGGGCATGACGCGGCTCATGGACCGCCTCGAGTCGAAGGGGCTCATCTTCCGCAAAATGAACCCTGACGACCGCCGCTCGATCGTGATCGCGCTCGGACCGAAGAGCAAGCACGTGCTTCCACGCTTGATCCCCGAGTTCCGCCACGTCGAGAACGGTCTGCTCGACGGATTCAACAAACATGAAGCCGAGCATCTCAGTTCGATGCTGCGACGCCTGCTAATGAACGCTCGAAAGCTGAATCGCTAAGGTGGGGTGAGATGGCTGAAACGGTCATTGAGGCCAAGGGCCTCGTCAAAAAATACGGTGACCTGGAGGCGGTCGCGGGCATCGACCTCGAGGTCCACCCGGGTGAGATCTTCGGCTTCCTCGGCCCAAACGGCGCGGGCAAGTCGACCACGATCTCGATGCTGTGCACACTGCTCGCTCCGACTGCGGGCGCCGCGCGTGTGGCCGGCGTCGATGTGGTCCACGACCCCGCAGCGGTCCGGCAGCGGATCGGGCTGGTGTTTCAAGACCCGTCGCTCGACGATCAGTTGACCGCCCGCGAGAACCTCGAATTTCACGCCTTCATCTACAGCGTGCCCTCTCCAGAAAGGCGGCGGCGAATCGACGAGATGCTCGACATGATGCAGCTCACCGACCGCGCATCCTCCCAGGTGAAGACGTTCTCGGGCGGCATGAAGCGGCGACTCGAGATCGCGCGTGGCATGCTGCACCAACCGCAGATTCTTTTCCTCGACGAGCCAACGCTCGGCCTCGACCCTCAGACGCGCAAGAGCATCTGGACCCACCTCAACGAATTGCGGGGCACGAAGGGCGTGACCATCTTCATGACGACCCACTACATGGACGAGGCCGAGTACTGCGACCGCATCGCGATCATCGACCACGGCAAGATCGTCGCCCTCGGCACGCCGGACGAGCTGAAGGCGATGGTCGGCGGCGACGTGGTGACCATCACCTCGAACCAGCCAGAGGTCGCGGCGAAGGAGATCAAGGAGCTGCTCGGCGTGGTGCCCTCGGGGGACAACGGAACGTTGCGCATGGAGGTTGCCGACGGCAAGTCATTCGTGCCTCGCGTCGTCCGCGAACTGACCGCGCAGGTAGAGACCGTGTCCCTACGCAGGCCGAGCCTCGATGACGTCTTCTTGAAGCTCACGGGCCGCGCGATCCGCGAAGAGGAAGTGAGCACGAGGAACTTCAACCGCCAGATGGCGAGCCGCTGGATGGGGAGGCGAAGATGAGCGTCGAGACGGCAGCCAAACCTGTCGTCACCGCCGAGCCATCTGCGATGGTCGACACGCGCACGGCGAGCATGCGCGCCGTCTACATCATCTGGTACCGCGACATCCTTCGCTACTGGCGCGATACGTGGCGCCTCGTCGCGTCGCTCGCGCAGCCGCTCCTGTTCCTGGTCGTGTTCGGCTCTGGCCTGAGCTCGTCGCTGGGAGGAGCCTTCGGCCGCGGCACGGGCATCTCCTACATCCAGTTCATGTATCCGGGGATCATCGGCATGTCGATCCTCTTCACCGCGATCTTCGGCGCGATGTCGATCGTGTGGGATCGCGAGTTTGGATTTCTGAAAGAGGTCCTGGTCGCGCCCATCGACCGGTGGGCGGTCGCCATCGGCAAGGCGCTGGGCGGCACGACGCAAGCAATGATCCAGGGCCTGATCCTGCTTGTCCTCGCCCCGTTCGTCGGCGTCAAGCTCAACCTGCTCACGCTGTTCGAACTGGTTCCCCTGGCCGCGGTACTCGCCTTCGGGCTGGCGTCGTTCGGGGTTGCGATCGCATCGATGATGAAATCGCTGCAGGGCTTTCAGGTGGTGATGAACTTCCTGATGATGCCAATGTTCTTCCTGTCCGGAGCGCTCTTCCCGCTCACCAACCTGCCCGCCTGGATGACCTGGCTGACCCGGATCAATCCCGCCTCTTATGGCATCGATCCGATTCGGCGCGTTGTGCTGGCGAACTCAGGCGCGGTGAACGTCGACAGCCTCGGGCTGACCATCAACAGCCACGTGCTGGCGATCCCGCTCGAGGCGGGCATCATGCTTGCGTTCGGCGCCGTGCTCCTGGGCGTGGCGGTCGTCATGTTTCAGCGCCGCGACTGACAGCAGGCCGAGAGCGCCCAGCTCGCAGGCGATGACCGGGGCCGGGCCCCAGATCGGCTCGCCTTCGATGGCGATCACGGCGGCGAGGACGTAAGCGCCTGTCCAGCGGGGCGAGTTCGTGCGCAGCAAGAGCCAGCCTGCAAGTCCGAGCATCATCAGGTCGTCGAGGTGCACGTAGGGCGTGGCCAGTGTGCCGCCGACGAGAGCGCAAACGAAAGGCCATTCGAGACCTCTGCCGCGCGCCCGATAGACGATCAGCATGGTCCAGGCCGCGATGAAGATCTGCACGGGCCGCGCTGCATCGCCGAGAACGTAGGCGAGTGTGAGCTCGCGGTTGACAGGTACCGAGGCGGCAAAGTTCAGGCGCGCCAGGTACTCGTTGGTGCCCGCGCCGCCCAGCGCGACCGCTGACAGTCCGGCGAGCGCGCCGAGGGTGATGACGCTGCCGGCGAACGCCCTACTCTGACCCGCGGCCAGCAGCGCGAGTGGGACGAGAAACGCGAGCTGCGGCTTGAGGGCGATGGCGCCGAGCGCGATTCCGGCCAGCCATGGGCGATTGGCCCGCACCAGCGCATACGCGCCGGCGACCCCCAGGGCGACGAACAGCCCGGGCTGTCCGAGCTGCAGCGAGTAGATGACCGGCAGCCAACCGAAAGCGGCGGCGAGAAAGATGACGCGTACTCGGCCCGCGGCCGGCGCTGCCAGGTACCAGACCGACACGAGCGCCATCACGAGGAGCCCGCTCCAGATCCAGTACGCGACCGGATAAGGGAGCGCCGTCAAGGGCAGGGCCAACCAAGCGACCGGCGGCGGGCTGATGTAGCGGGCCAGCTCGGCGACGGTGATCCGGGAGCCGAGTGCGTCGAGGCCCGCCTGCTGCAGGTGGAGGTCATAGATGGACGGCCACCCGTGGGTGATCCCGATCCGCGCCGCCACGAAGTAGAAGGTGAAGTCGTTGTGGAAGTGGTCGGAGGCGTACGCAACGGCCCACTGGTAAAGGTCGAAGATCGCGAAGAGGGCGGCGGCGGCCGCGCCCGCGGCGATGCCCAGGTTCCGCCCGCGCTGGGAAGGGTCGCTCACGCGCGGAGGTTACCGTTTGTGGTGGTGAGTTCAGTCGGTTTTGCGCCCCGCGTGGTCGAGCTGCTGGACGGCACGAAGGTGCACGTGCGGCCGATCGTGCCCGAAGACGAGCCGCTCCTCCACGAGGCCGTCGCCTCGATGTCCGAGCGCACGGTCTACTTCAGGTTCTTCTCGCCCATCAAGCGGATGTCTGACGCACTGGCCCACCGGCTTGCGGTCGTGGACTACAACGACCGCTTCGCCATCGTCGCCACCACCCACCGGCCGCCCGGCAAGGAGCGCATCGTTGGTGTGGCGCGGTACGACCGCGCGCGCGGCACCGAAGTCGCCGAGGTCGCGGTCGCCGTCATCGACGAATTCCAGCGCCGCGGTCTGGGCAGCCTGTTGCTCGCGGAGTTGGCGCGGGTCGGACGCGAGCATGGCATCAGGACCTTCTCCCTGATCGTGCTGCCGGAGAATCGCGAGATGCTCCGCCTGCTGCGCAAGATGGGGTGGATCCACCAGGCCAAGCTCGTGGGCGGCGTCTACGAGATATCCTTCGAGCTTCCGGAGCTCGCATGATCGATCCAGCGCTCGTCGCCTTCGCCGGCGTGTCGCTGCTGTTGGCGGTGACCCCTGGACCTGACATGGCCGTCGTGACGCGGAACGCGCTCGCCCACGGCAGGCGCGGCGTCGTGCTCACGACAAGCGGCATCGCGCTCGCCCTCGTGATCTGGGTGGGGGCGACTGCAGTCGGACTGTCGGCGCTGCTGCGGACGTCGGGCGAGGTCCTCTTCGCGCTAAAGATCGTCGGCGCGGGCTACCTCGCCTACCTCGGAATGCGGACACTGGTCGAGTCGCGCCGTCCGCCCGTCGATCTCCTGGCCGGCGTTCCCGCCGCCGCTCCCGCCCACGCGGTCTTCCGCCAGGGATTCCTGTCCGCGATCAGCAACCCCAAGCTCGGCGTGTTCTTTGTCACGTTCCTGCCGCAATGGGTGCTGCCGGGCCAGGCCGTGCTCCCCCGGCTGCTCGAGCTCGGGGTCACCTTCGCGGTCATCGGGTGGATCTGGATGAACGTGTACGGCCTGTTCGTGACGAGGCTTCGTGAGCTCCTCACAGGGTCGCGCGTACGGCAGTGGATGCAGCGGGTGACTGGCGTGGTGCTGCTGGGATTCGGCGCGCGCCTGGCGTTGGAAAGGGTCTAGAACCGCTGCCGCCGCACCGGAACATATCGCTCCGCCCGCGCGTCTAGGGCCAGGCGAACTCGGTGCACAGGTAGTCGATATCCAGGCCTTCGGGCATCCCGTTCGGTGAGTTCTTGGGGTCGGCTGGATTCACGGCAAAGATGACGACCGTGACCCCGCCCCGGCTCGCCGCGATGACGGCGAAGCGAACCTTGGTCGCGGTCTGCGACGCGCCCAGAAAGTTCGCCGCGTAGACGGCGCCCACCCCGTCCTGGTCAGCGAGGTGCGCCCCCTTCAGTGTCTTGACCGCGGCCACGTCCTGCCATTTCGCGGTCGGCAGGGCCGAGACCGTGGCTTGCAGTGCCTGCTGCGGATCGGTGCCGGGCGCGCCCACGACCTGGACCGATCCGAGCTTGGTGCCGAGCGTGATGCCGGAGGCGTCCTGGGCGCGCACCGTCCAGGCCGATGAGTAGTTGACCTGGAACTTGTACGCACTGCTTCGGTACGACGCCTGCTCGGGCAGTGGTGTGACGAACTTCGGCGAGCAGTTCGCCGTGCACGGCGTATGAGTGCCGCCTGAAAACCGCGAGACGGCAAGGCCGCCCACGGCGACGGCGGCGATGAGCAAGATCAGGACCAGGCCGCCAGCGACCATTACCGGCGCGAGTCGAGAAGGCCGCGCGGCGGGATAGCTGGGACGCGGCGGGTAGCGATAGGCTGGGGCGGCGGCGACCGCCGTCAACGCGACTGGCGTGCCGCACCGGCCGCAGTACGGCGCGCCGGGCGCGAGGGCTGCTCCGCACCGACCGCAATATCGTGCCGGGTACAGGGCTGCCATCAGACGCCCGCCACCCTTGGCTGGTGCCGTTTCGGCTGCGCGGTCCTGGCCGCTCCGCAGTTCGGGCAGAACGCCATCGTCGACACGACCTGGTGACATTCGGGGCACTGAGTCTCGGGGCCGATCTCGTGCTCGGCGCCTTCGACCAGGAGAGCGTCGTGGATCACCACTCGTAAGTACAAGAGAAGCCCGAACGCGACGACTGCAAGGACGGTGATGTCGACAATTAGCTCGTCGGTCAGGAAGCCGGCAATGCCAACGGCGACCCGCACTGCGAGAGCGATGACCAGCGTCGCGAGGATGCTCGTGTGCCACGGGTGCGTGCGGCGCCGGTCGTAACGGTGAAGCCACACAGAGGCCGCGACCAGCGCGGTAGTGCAGGCGTTGATGAGCGATAAGAACAGCCCTGCGCGGATCAGTCGCAGCGCCCAATCGAGGGGCGACCCGCTCGCGACCAGCGGTTCGGTCAGCAACGGCCAGAAGGTGGTCACCGAGCTCGCGAGCGAGAAGCCGAGACCCGAAGCGGCGCCGAATGTCAGCCCGTCCAGTGGATGCCAGAACCGCCTGCGAAACTGGTAAAGGAAAAGCGGGCCCGCGAGCATGAGCGCTTGCGTGAGGACGGGGACCGCCACGCCGGACAGCAGCAGGCCGGCAGTTCTGTCATCGGTCAGCGCCAGCTCCGACAGCGTGCCGCCGGTGAGCGTGGTGAAGGCAATGCCGAGCAGCGCGCCGACCGCCATCGTAGCGCCGATCACCAGCCACGGCTCGGTCTCGTACACCTCGACCTCGTACAGGTACATCAGATAGAGCACGGGCAGCAGCAGGACGGCGGCGACTGTCGCCGGCGCGAAGAGGTGAAACACCGCGAGCAAGATGACGAGCGTCGCTCCCGCCACGAGAGCCACCTGAAACGCTCCGCTGCTGCGGCGCGGCAGATGGGGAAACAGCGTGGAGATGATCGCGAGCCGGACGACACGTTCCGAAGGCACGGCTGTGAAGGCATGCGTGCGCCTCGTGCTGCCCGAGGTCAGGTGCGCCCCGCAGTGCCCGCAAAAACTTTCTTCCGGCACTACAGATCCGCAGTGCGGACAGGTGACGAGGGGCGCGCTCATCCGCCGCCGCCTTTGATGTAGCGGATCCAGGCCGCGTCCAGCGCGGCCGCGTCCATGCTTCCCCACCCGGTGGCGAAGTCCCAACCAACCGACGCGTCGAAGCCGAGGTTGTTGCCGACGATCACGTCATGGAACGGCCGGGCGGAGAACTTGGAGGCGTTCTCGCCCATCCAGTAGATGGCGGGGTTGGCGAATCCCACCTGGCGGAGGCCCTTCTCCTTCAGGTCCTGGTTGATCAGGGCGACGGTGGCAGCCCAGAGCGGCGTGGCGGCCGACGTGCCTCCAGCCTGGCCGTCGTGACCGCCGAAGACGATGTGAAAGCCGGTCGAGGGGTCGCCATCCGCCGCCACATCCGGCACCTGTCGGCGCCCGTGGCCGGCCGCCCTCGATTCGTTCTGCTGCCAGCCGGGGAGCGTGTAGAAAAGGCTCGCGCCGCCGCCCCCGCCGCTCTCGTCGATCGCGCTGCCCCATGCGTACTCCTTGAAGTAGACGCCTTGCTCCGACTCGAAGACGCTGGTGCCGCCTACTGCGGTGACAGTTGGCAGTGTGGAGGGAAAGCTTCCCGACGGATCCTGGTCGACGCCGCATGTGTACGCACCGCTGTCCCCGCTCGCCACGAAATGCGAGATACCGAGCGCCACCGCGCGGTCCTGGATCGACGCGTAGACGTTGCGCGCGCCGCTCGGCGTGTCGGCCTCGCACGAGCCCAGGCTCTCAGAGATGATCGTGCCAAGGTGGTCGGTCACCATCTGGTCGAAGGCGCGGTCGCTGTGGCCGAAATCCGGGGCCGACAGGTAGACGACGAGCTTGGCCGCAGGCGCGACCGCGTGAACGATCTCGAGGTCGAGCACGGTCTCGCCCTGTGCCTTTTCCGGGTTGCCCCAGCTTGGGTCCCTCTTCACTGTGAGCACCGGGTCGAACGGCGGCAGCCCGTACTTGCCCGCGAATTTGTTGAGATCATTCGAGTTGGGGAGGTCGTCGATCTCGGGCAGCATGATGGTCTGCCCGCTGCCGTCGAGGCCGCCGCCGTCGCGAAGCGCCTTGATGTTGTAGTAGCTGAGCACGTCGCTGGGGATGAGACCGCCTGGCCGGACTGCGTAGCCCTGGGCCTTCCGGTAGCTGTCGAGTCCGCTGACGCCGGTCACGACCGAGGCCAGCACTGGCGGGAGCTGGGGTTCGCCGCGTGCGGCGTAAAAGATCGTGCCGTCAGGCAGGCGGAAGGTCTCGATCCCGACCCGAAGCAGAGCGGCAGCCGCTGGTGCCGGGCCGTCCACCGCGATCAGGCTCGAGGGAGTCTGCCATCGGGCGTAGAGCCCCGCAGCGTCGATGGCGGCGACGGCGCGCCCGACCAGGGCGGGGTTCGGCTCGCGGGCCAGGCCGAGACTGAGGTGAACGGTGGACGACTCATCGGCCGGCCCAAGGTCGGTGGAGCGCGCGATGGCCTTCTCGAGAGTCGGCGAAGCCTTGGGGATCGGTCTCTGGACGGCAGAGCTGGGGCGAGGGGTGTCGCAAGCGACCAAGCCCAAAACAAGGAACAGGCCGATTGCGACCACCCGGAATTTCACGGTCGCCTAGCTTGCCCTAAATTGTGCCCTGCGCGCCCCTGGCGCCAGATTCATTACGCGGTTACGCGCGTAACCACCTCGTGGGCTTCAGGGATCTTGCGCCGGATCATCTCTTCGAGCTCGCTTTCGATCCGGTGGGCGTGCTCGAGGCTGATGTCGCCGGCCACCTCCGCGACCACGTGCGCGTGGATCTGGCCGATGCGGTCGCTCAGCTCCACATCGACTGATCGCCGGACGTCGGGATGTGACTCCACGAGCCGCCGAATGCTGGCCGCGAGCTTGGCATTGCGCGCGGTCACGTCCTGACCAGGCACCACCTGCGGCTCCATCGGTTCGAGGTGGATGTCGATCCGCGTCACTTCGGGCAGCTCAGCCCGGATAGCTCGCTCGAGAGCGCGGCTCGTGCGCGTCGCCCTGGCCATCGTCTGGTCGCCGGGCAGCTTGGCGTGCATCGTGAGGTGCAGCGACCCGTCCGCCTCCCGCTCGACGGTGACGTTGTGCAGGTCGCGGACGCCGCCGTTGCGAGCGGCCGCCGCGTGAATTCTCTCCACGAGGTCCGCGCGCTGCTTCTGGCCCTCGACCGACACGGCGAGGTCGAGCCGAGGCAGGACCGCGCGCGCGCGCTCCTTCACCGCTTCGACCAGCGCACCCGCGGCCTCGACCGGCAGCATGCGGCCGGTGGCGATGCTGACGTCCCCGATCAGGTTCGGGCCTGAGCGCCGGACGCGCACCGACCGGACCTCGCGAACGCCGGCCACCTGCTTGATCGCGTTGCGCAGCGTGTCTTCCGCGCCGGCGGGTGCGCGATCGATCAGGATGTCGCCTGAGCGCCAGGTCAAGAGTCCTGCCGCGCGCACGATGATCAACGCCACGACCAGGGCGGCGACAGCGTCGGCCCAGACAAGGCCAGCCCGAACGCCTACCAGTCCGACAAGCACGCCGACATTGGCCAGCACGTCGGCGAGCCGATCCGTCGAGTCGGCCAGCATGGCTTCGCTGGATATCGCATGGCCGACTCGGCGCATGACAATGGCGCGGCCCGATTCGATGACTACAGTGCCGATGAGCAGGACGAATGCGTAGCCGGTTGGATTGACGTTCGGCCCGCCTACGACAAGACGGCGGATCGCCTCGAATCCAACTGCCGCAGCGATGATCAGCAGCAGCATCCCCTCGGCGAACGCGGCGAGGTTTTCAGCCCTGCCATGGCCGTACGGGTGCTCGCGGTCCGCAGGCTTGCGCGCCGTCCGGACGGCGAAGAGCGTGAAGATGCTGGCCGCCAGATCGAACAGTGAGTGGCCTGCTTCGCTCAGGATGCCGAGGCTTCCGGTGAGCAGGCCGACGATCAGCTTGGCCGCGACAAGGAACACGCCGATGCCGACCGAGACCAGAGCGACGAGCTCGGGACGCCGCTCGAGAGTCTTCATGGTCTACCTCAATAGTGAGGCGGTGGCGAAGAGCTGGTCCTCCGTGCCCAGAGCGATGATGAGGTCGCCTTCATCGAGGTGGATCGTGGCCGGCGGATTCACGTTGACAGTGCCGTCACGCTTCCGCACCGCCAGCACCTTGGCCCTGGTGGGCGCAAGGAACCCTGCTTCATCTAGGGTCTTACCGACTGTGTTGCCCCCCACGACCAGTTCCTCGACGCCGATGCCGGCCTCGCCGTGGTGCAGGGTGTCGAGGACGTCGACCATGGCCGGCCGAATGGCGAGCTCGGCCATGCGGTGGCCGGCCATCACGTACGGCGAGATGGTCCGAGTGGCGCCCGCGAGTTCCAGGCGGCGGATGGAGTCGGGCCGGCCTGCGCGGGCGACGATATAGAGGTTGGGGTTGAGGGCCCGGGCCGCCAGCACGATGTAGACGGCGCGCTCGTCCGAGTCCACGGCCGAGATCAAGCCCTTCGCGCGCTCAATGCCGGCCTGTTTGAGGATCTCCTCCTTCGAGGCATCGCCCTCGATGTGAAGGCGCCCCTCGGCCCGAACGCGTTCGAGCGCCTCCTCGG
The DNA here is from genome assembly GCA_035280285.1 of Candidatus Dormiibacterota bacterium. Taxonomy (GTDB): domain Bacteria; phylum Chloroflexota; class Dormibacteria; order Dormibacterales; family Dormibacteraceae; genus 40CM-4-65-16. Next base: position 14,092 of record DATEGC010000111.1, read on the forward strand.
TCTGGTCGATCACGACGTATGGGACCTTGTGGTCTTCGAACTCGGCCACGATCTGAGTCCCGATGCGGCCGTAGCCGCAGATGATGAAGTGATCGCGCAGATGGTCGAGGTCTCGTTGCAACTGTCGCTCCCTTCGGTACCTGCCGAATGAATTGTCCGCCAGCGTCTCCGCGAACACACCAAAGCCGTAAAGCATCGTCGCCACGCCGACGACGATCAGTCCCGATGTGAACAGCCGCCCCACATTGCCCTGCGGATGGACTTCGGTGTAGCCGACGGTGCTGATGGTGATGATCACCATGTAGAACGAGTCGAGCAGGGACCAGCCGTTGATGAGCATGTAGCCGGTCACGCCGACGCCGATCACGATCACGAGCAGAATCGCGGCGAGACGAAACCGGCGGAGCGGATGCTCCATGCCCACTAGACCGAGAGGCTATCCGCCCCCGCCCGGACCTTCAAGACCTGGCTTGGTCATCTTGCCGAGGTCCAGAACCTTGTTCAGCTCCTTCTCGCTGATGCCATGCGCTCGCGCCAGCTGCCGGATCGACTTCCCCGTGCGCATCGATTCCTTGGCCAGCTTGGCCGCTTCGTCGTAGCCGATCACCGGGTTGAGCGCGGTGGCGAGCATCGGGCTGCGCTCGACGAGCTCCGGACCTCGGTCGGTCGCCTGCAGGCCTTCGACGCAGCGTTCGGAGAAGTTGCGCGTCGCGGCCGCGAGCAGCGCGATCGATTCCAGCATCGCTGACCCCGCGACCGGCATCATCACGTTCAGCTCGAAAAGGCTGCCCGCCTGACCGGCGACCACAACCGTGGTGTCGTTGCCGTAGACACGCGCGATCACCATCAGCATCGACTCGATGATCACCGGGTTGACCTTACCGGGCATGATGCTCGAGCCCGGCTGGGTTTCCGGCAGCCGGAGCTCGCCCAGTCCTGCCACCGGCCCGGTGCCCATTAGGCGGATGTCGGATCCGATCTTCCACAGGCTGGTGCCGATGGTCCGCAGCGCGCCGTGCGCCGCCACCAGAACGTCGAGCGTGGCCTGGGCGTGGAAGTGATTGGGCGCCTCCCGCACCGGAAGGCGGGTTGCCTTGGCGAGCCTGGCGGTCACAATGCGCGCGAACTGCGGATGCGTGTTGATGCTGGTGCCCACCGCGGTTCCGCCGAGGGGCACGCGCGACAGCTCATCGATGGCGGCCCGCGCGCGGCGGATCGATTCCTCGATCTGTCCGGCATAGCCGCGGAACTCCTGGCCGAGCCTGATCGGAGTCGCGTCCTGCAGGTGCGTGCGGCCCGTCTTGATGACCGGCCAGAACTCTTTGCTTTTCGCGTCCAGCGCCCGCTCGAGCCGTTCCAGAGCCGGGATCAGATCCTCGTTGATCGAGATCGCGGACGCGAGCTGGATCGCCGTCGGGATGACGTCGTTGGACGACTGGCCGAGGTTGACGTGGTCGTTGGGGTGCACCAGCTTGGACCCACGCTCGCCGCCGAGGATCTCGGTGGCGCGGTTGGCGATGACCTCGTTGGCGTTGGTGTTGGTCGAGGTGCCTGATCCGGTCTGGTAGACGTCGATCGGAAACTGGTCGTCCAAGGTACCGTCGACCACCTCTTGCGCGGCGGCCGCGATGGCCCGCGAGCGTCGCCGGGGGAGAAGGCCGAGCTCGCGGTTCGCCTGCGCCGCGGCACGTTTGACCAGGCCGAGGGCGCCGATCAGCCGGGCCGGCATCGGCTCACCGGAGATCGGGAAGTTCAGGACGGCGCGCTGGGTGGAGGCGCCGTAGTAGGCGTCGGCCGGAACCTGCATCTCGCCCATCGAGTCGCGTTCCACCCGAGTTCGCTTCGCCACCGACCGTGATTCTAGAGTTCCGTTGCAATGCGTCTTGCCGCACTGGACATAGGCTCGAACACCGTGCACGTCCTGGTCGCCGACGTTGTGCGGGGCAAGCTCGAAGACGTCGCGCATTACGTCGAGATGCCGGAGCTCGGCCCTCAAGTCGCGCGCAGCGGCGTGATCGGCAGTCGCGCCTCGGTCGCGCTACGGGCGGTGCGGAGGGTGGTCGCCCAGGCCCGCGCCGACGGCTACGAGGAGCTGATCGCGTGCGCCACCCAGGCTGTGCGGCAGGCGAGCGACGGTGCCGCGTTCGTGGGGCGGGCAAGCGAGGAGATAGGTGTGCCGGTGCGCATCATCTCGGCCAGGCGCGAAGCGGCCCTGAGCTTCCTTGGCGCGGCCAGCCGGCACGCGATCCGGCGTGAGTGGGCGCTGGTCGACCTGGGCGGCGCGTCGACCGAGGTCGTGATCGCGCGTGGCGACGAGATACTGCGCTCGGCCGCCTTGCCCGTCGGCTCGGGCGTGCTGGCCGACACGTACCTTTCCGACCCGCCCAAACCCGAGGAGCGGGCCCGCCTGCGGAAGGCCGCCCTGCGCGAGCTGCCTCAAGCGCCCGACGGCGACGTCGAGCGGTTGGTCGCGACCGGCGGCACCGCCTCCAACCTGCCCGCAGTGCTCGCCAGGCGCAACCCGCCGGCGGTCCTCACCACCTCCGACCTGCTGGCATGCGAGGCTCGCCTTGACCGCGGCAGGGCGCGCCAGGTGGCGGCCAAAACGGGGCTGCCCCCGAACCGAGTCAAGGCCATGCGGGGAGGGGTCGAGGCCCTGCTCCTGCTCCTGGATTGGTACGGCCTAGCGCTGCTACACGTCAGCCATGAGGGGCTGCGTCACGGGATGCTGCTGGCCTACCTCGAGCGAGGCTCGGATTGGTGGCGGGATGGGTAAATTTAGTTCGTGGAGCATCTGAAGCAGACCGGCTCGAGGCTCCGGCTGGGCCTGGCGCTGACCGTGGCGATCCTTCTCGTCGAGTTCGCCGGCGGACTGCTATCGCACTCCTTAGCCCTGCTGTCAGACGCCGGCCACGTCCTGACTGACGTGTTCGCACTCGGCCTGGCGTGGTTTGCCGTCGAGCAGGCGAAGCGGCCCGCCGACACGCGGCGCAGCTACGGCTACAGCCGGGTCGGCATCCTGGCGGCGTTGCTCAACTCGTCGGCCCTGATCGTCATCGTGCTGGCCATCGCCTACGAGGCCGTGCGCCGGCTGGCCGCGCCGGTGCCAGTCCAGGGCGGGATCGTCATCGCCGCCGCGCTGGTCGGCGTCGCCATCAACGCGTTCGTGATCCGCACGCTGCGCGGGGGCGGCCGCAACCTCAACCTTCGGGCCGCGGCGCTGCACGTGACTGGCGACGTGGCGGCGTCCGCTGCCGTGATCGTCGCCGGCGTGGTGATCTTGCTGACCGGCTGGCTGTACATTGACCCGCTTCTCTCCCTCGTCATCGCGGCCTTGATCGCCTACAGCGCGTGGGGCATCGTCCGCGAGACCCTCAACTTGCTGATGGAGGGTACGCCGCCCGACATTGACCTGGCCGCCGTGAAAGCTGCGATCACCGGCACGAATCAGGTGACGGGCGTGCACGACCTCCACGTCTGGGCGCTGTCACCGGAAGAGATGGCGCTGAGCTGCCATGTGGTGGTCGGCGACATCTCGCTTGGCGACGCGGAGCATGTGGTGCGCGAGATGGAGCACCGGCTGTGCGATAGCTTCGCCATCGGCCACACGACAATCCAGGTCGAGAGCTGCCATCCGTGCGGGGAGATCCATCACGGCGCAGGCGAGCACAACCACCCCCACGAATGGGTCAGGTTCACTTCCATCCGGCCAGGCTGACTTCCGTCCTGTCGCATGACTGGATAGGACTAGCGACCCTGGTGATCGCCTCTCGCCTCGCCCACGCTGTGGACAGATGGGGAGCACTCGTAAGTCAATCACCGTCTGGGTTTCAGCCAGCGGTGTTTCGCTTGTCGTCCTTGGCCTGACGGGTCCCGGCGCGGCCGCACGCGGCACCGACCTGCCCGAGTGGCAGCAGCCCGCCTACGTCCAGTCGGCCGAACCCTCTGGCAATGCCGCGCCGACCGACGCCTCGATCGTGGTGACGTTTAGCGAGGCGACGGCGACGAACGGCGTCGCCCTCACGATCGAGCCCCACGTCGACGGCCAGCTCAGCTGGGACGACCTGTTCACGCTCCGGTACCGGCCGTTCGTCGGCTGGGCGCACGCGGCCACATACCACGTCTGGGTGCACGGCCGGTCGGTGGCCGGTGCGCCCTTGAAGGGGCAGACGTCGTGGGACTTCACCACCATTGACGGGCCTCAGATCGCGCTAGCCCCGGGCCCGGCCGCCATCCGGGTGCCGATCCTCATGTACCACTACATCCGGATCAATCCGGACCCGCGCGACTACATGGGCTTCCGGCTGTCGGTCAAGCCGTCTGACTTCGCGGCGCAGATGGACTGGCTGACCCGAAACGGCTACCACCCGGTGACGACGCTGGACGTGATCAACTATTTGAGCGGCGCCAGAGGCCTGCCGTCCAGGCCCATCGTCCTCACGTTCGACGACGGCTATGCCGACTTCTACACGGCCGCCGTGCCGATCCTGCGTCAGCACGACTTCACCGCGGTTGCGTATGTAGTGAGTGGATTCGTAGACCAGCCTGGATACATGAGTGCGCGCCAGATTCAGGAGCTGCAGGCGGCCGGGTTCGAGATAGGATCCCACACCGTGCACCACGTGAACCTGACCACGCAATCCCTCGACGCGCTCAACTACGAGCTCGCGACTTCCAAGCAGACACTGGAGCGTTTGCTCGGCCGCCCGGTCACGGCGTTCTGCTATCCGTCCGGGAGGTTCGGCTGGCGTGAGGCTGGGGCAGTCGCTGCCGCCGGGTATCAGGACGCGACCACGACGCTAGGTGGCTCGTATCGCACCATGGCCGGCCGCTACACATGGAGCCGGCTTCGGGTCAGCGGGGGCGAATATCTCTCTGAGTTTGCCTGGAGCGTGCTCAACGACTCCTAGCCGTCTCAGGAGTGGAGCAGGGCCTCCTCGCGCTGCAGGATCCGGCGCGCCACCGCGATGGCGGACGCGTACGTCGAGTCCATGCCGCGATAGCTGAGACCGCGCGCGCCGAGCGTGCGCGCCTGCGTGTACGGAGTGTCGGATGCATAGTGGACGATGCCGAGGTCGAAGTTGACCTGCGCCATGTTCACGCTCTCGTTGACCGGATATCGCTCCGGCTGCCCGATCTCGTAGCACGCGTCGAGATATGGCCCCGCCTCCATCTCGACCACCGTGTAGCGGCCCTGGTAGTAGAAGTCGAGGTACTCGCGGTTCTGCAGGAACGTGCCGCGAACGGTGACCGCGCGCTGGTTGTCGAGCGCGGAACCATAGACGAGGTTGGGCTGCACGTCGGCGGCGGTGAAGCAGTTCGCTAGCCAGTACGTGTTGCCCGAGTGTTCGTTGTAGACGGCGTTTGGAATCATCACGTCGCCCACGTCGGCGTTCAGGGTTGCGGCCTTGCCCAACACGTACACGCCGGCGACCCATGCGGCTTGCTCCGCGACCTGGCGAAGGATGTGATACGCGGCTTCGCCCAACGGGTAGTCGACGTTGATGACGCAAGCGTCCGACTCGCGCAGCTTGCGGGCGTCGACCGCGCCGACGCGAGGATCGATTGCCGCGGCGTCGAGCTTGGAGAGCATGAACACCTGCGCCGCGGAGTCGACGCCGGTGCCGATGGCGGGTATGTGCCGGACGCCGTTTGCGGCTTCCAGCTCCGCGCGCCACTTGCGCAGCCGCTCGCGGTCGGGGTGGGCGTCGAAGATCTGCCGGGCGCCATAGTAGAGCCAGTTCTGACGCGAGGCTCGGCTGTGGCCGGCCTCGAGCTTCTTTCTCTCGGTGTCGAGGTCGCGGTCTGTGCGGCCGATCCAGTCGACGATCTCGTTCTCGATCCGGTGCGCGACGCCGGTCAGGACGTTGACCAGGCTGTGGGCGTTGGAAGACACGAAGTAGATGGGCGCGTCACGAGCGCCGAGCTCGTCGATGGCAGCAGCGACTGGCTGCCACCAACGGCTCGCATTGCGCGCAAAACCCAGGTGGCTGCCGCCGATGAGGCGCAGCACGATGCGACACTCCTCGCGCTTGATCGCGGCGAGGTTGGCGTCGAACGCGTCGCCCCAGGCGTCGTGCAGGCGGAGCCAGTCGTCATGTGTCGCGCCTGCGGCGTGCCTTGCGTCTTCGTCCGTGAGCGGGACGTCCTGCAGAGACCGGTGCAGCTTGTTCCACTCGATCTGGAAGGCGACCACCGTAGGGACCAGGTCGTCGATGTCGGACGTCGACGCGATCAGCACAGCCAGCGTGTTCTTCCCGTCGTGATACCAGCGCCGCCGGCGGGCGGGGGCCTTGACCGCCTCCCAGGTCATGATGTCGGCGCCGAGGACGGCCTTGAACCCCTGCGGGCTCTGGCCCATGACCACCCGATGGCTGTGGCTGATGGCCGCGGGCAGGCGGCGTACCGCGTAGAGCAAGGCGCCCATGTCCGTCTGCGGCTGGGCGGCGAGCGGATGGAGAACTGAGCCCATGCCCAGGTGTGCCTGTACCAGCGACTCGACTTTGATGTCCCCGGAGCTCTGCAGCATGGTCGTGTACGTTCGCACGTAGAGCTCGACCGCGTGCCTTCCGGTCCAACCTCCAGTCGGCGGCGCTTCCATAGCGCGAATATAGCCGCCGGCCTCCGCGGCCACTTACAAAACGATGAAGATGGACCGCGGGCGCCGTGTGAGAGTGGACTCATGATCACACGATTCTGGAAAGCCCGCTATCTGCGCATCGCCGGGATGGCCGCCGGTGCGGTCGCCGTGGCCGGCGCAGCCGTCGTCGTCACCGCCTCGGCCGCCGGTGTCAGCTTTGGGTCGAAGCCGGCCAACACCGCCGCGGCAGTCGTGGACGCCAAGACGCAGTCGAGCGCCTGCGCCGCGTTCATGAAGCACTTCGCCGACCGGATCCACAAGACCCAGGCCGAGATCAACACTGCGTTTCAACAGGCCATCGCCGACACCCTGGCCGACGAGGTGAAGAGCGGTCAGATCACCCAGGCGCAGGCGGACGCGATCAAAAAGAAGCTCGCCAATCAGACGCCTTGCACGCTGCCCTCGACGGCCGGCCACGGCGCAGAGCACTCGACGATCAAGGCCTTCATGCAGCAGTACCTCACCGCAGCTGCCGCGGCGCTGGGGATCACCGAGACGACCTTGAAGGCCGACCTCGCCGCCGGGCAGTCGCTCTCACAGGTCGCCGCCGCGCAGCACGTGTCGGAGGCTGATTTCCGAACCAAGCTCATTGCCAACCTCAAGCCCACGCTCGATAAAGCGGTGACCGACAAGAAGCTCACCAGCGATCAGGAAAACGCGATCATCGACGCCCTGAAGACCAGGCCGCTGCCGCTGTGGAACGCGATGGAGAAGCACCCGAAGCCGGCCGTGCCCGCAACCGCGGCCACGGCGACCTGAACCTCCCCTAGTTCAACTCCTCGGGGGGCGGTGTTCCGCCCAGACGGCGCATCAGCTCCTCGAGGAGCTGCCTGGTCTCCGGGTCGGCCATGAGGCGTTCCTGCATCTGCTCTGCTGACCGCCGGATCTCAGGGTCAGCCATGAGCCGCTCGGACATCGCCTGGAAGCGCGAGGTCATGTCCTTCATGACCGTTTCCTGCGCGACCTGGATCAGCACCGGCTGGCTTGCAGCGGCCGCCACTGCCTCGGCCTGCATGCGCACCATCTCGATACCCTTGCAGCCCAGGCACTCGCCCTTCAGCCCGCAGTGGCACAGCTGCGGACGCAGGCGGTCGAGCGCCGCGTGGAGCTCGGACAGGTCTATGGGTGCTGCCACGCCAGCAAATTTACGAGGGTTTTTACTTCCCCGTGTACATGGCTTCGATCTGGTCTCGGTAGCGATCGGCGACGACCTTGCGCTTCACGTCGAGCTTCAAGGAGAGCTCGCCCGATTGCTCCGTGAAGTCGTGGTCGAGCAAGGTGAAGTACTTGATGGTCTCCCAATGGCCGAGCGTAGCGTTCAGGGCGTCGACCGTCTTCTGGATCGAGGCCCTCACAGCGTCGGCGTTCAGCCCTTCCTTGCGGGCGGTATCCCAGTCCGGCACGACCAGTGCGGTGACGTAAGGCTTGCCTTCACCGACGATCACAGCCCGCAGCACCAGCGGGTTGGCCACCAGGCCGTGCTCCAGGGGCACCGGGGCGACGTACTTGCCGCCCGCTGTCTTGAACAGCGACTTCTTGCGGTCGGTGATCTTGAGAAAGCCGTTGGAGTCGACCTCGCCGATGTCGCCCGTGTAGAACCACCCCTCCTTCAGCACCTCAGCGGTGGCCTCGGGCTGGTTGTGATAGCCGCGCATGATGCTCGGTCCCTTGACCAGGACTTCGCCGTCATCGGCGATCTTCAGCTCGACGCCGGGGAAGGGCTTCCCCACGGTGAGGAACTTGTGCTCGTGAAGGGTGTTCGAGCACACGCCAGACGACGTCTCGGTCAGGCCCCAGCCGTTGAGGATCGGCACTCCAAGTGCCCAGAAGAACTCTTCGATCTCCCTGGCCAACCCAGCGCCGCCACTGACGAAGAAGCGGAGCTTGCCACCGGTCAGCAGCGTTCTCAAACCGGCAAGAACCAGCCGATCCGCAACGCGTCTTTGAGCGGTGATCAGCGGCCCCGGATGGTCGGTCTGAGAAAAACGAGTGCCGACCTTGATCGCCCACCGGAAGATCGCCTGCCGCATCGCGGACATGCCGCGGACCCGGGCCATCACGGCCGCATACATCTTTTCGTAGACGCGCGGAACGCTGTTCATGATTGTTGGCTTGATCTCGCGCAGCTCTTCGGCAAGATGGTCGGGCCCGCGCGAGATCCAGCCCTGAAGGCCGATGACCATGCCGAGGAAGATGTCGTTGATGCGCCCGTACACGTGCGCGTAAGGCAACCAGGTGATCGAATAGTCCTGGTCGGTGATCGGGTGCACACTCGCAGCGGCGCGGCTGATGTCGACGAGATTGTGGTGCTCGAGCTCGACGCCTTTGGGCGTGCCTGTCGTGCCCGACGTGTAGACGATGGTGCAGAGGTCGCCGGGAGCGATCTTGCTGAGCCGCCATGCGATCTCGGCGATGTTGCGTGGCTCCTCCTGAACCCACTGCGCGACCTCGCTGTCCATCTGCGCCACTCGCTTTAGCGGAGCTGTCACCTCGATTCGGGTCACGAGTTGGGAGCTACCGGCGATCGCGAAAGTCGCGGCACTGTTGGTGGCGATTGTCTGGACAGCGTCGGCTGAGACGTTGGGATAGATCGGGACCGTCACTGCGCCTATGGCCTGGATGGCGTAGTCGCAGTACAGCCACTCCACGCAGTTCTCGGCCATGACCAGCACGCACTCGCCTGGCTTGACCCCAGCGTCGATCAGCGCCGAGGCGACGGCAAGGATTCGCCGCTGCACGTCGTTCCAGCTGGCAACCTGCCAGGGCCCGTCGCCGTCGCGATAGTGGACCAGGGCCCGGTCGCCATACTTGGCGGCCTGACGGAAGAAGACGCCTACTGTCGTCCGATCGGCGATCGCTTCTGGGTCGATGCGCGTGGCGGCGACCTGAGCCTTGGTGTCTATTTCTCTAGGTCTACAGCGGGAAGGAGAGCAGCGGCGCTTGCTCGGCCGCAGGCCGGGTCGCCTTCCTGCCGGGGCCCCCTCCGGGGAGCGTGAGAGGAAACCGGCTGGTTTCCTCTCATTACTTCACCGCCTTGACAGTCAGGGTCAGCGTCCCTGACGGCACGCTTAC
>DATEGC010000112.1:0-2400 GCA_035280285.1 Candidatus Dormiibacterota bacterium
GGCGCCGAATGGGCGTGTCGGATCGAGCTGGAGCCGTTCCGCCAGTCGGTCGATTGTTTCCTTTTTCACACCGCCCCGGATGCGGCCGAACCACCGAAAGAGGTCTCGGCCCGACATTCTGGGGTCCATCCGGAAGTCGCCCGGTAGATAGCCGACGCGGCGACGCAAGGCTTGCTGATCCCGGAGGGACCCACCAAGCACCTGGCAACGACCGGTTGTTGGGTTGAGGAAGCCCATCAGCATGCGGATGGTCGTTGTCTTGCCGGCTCCGTTGGGACCCAGGAAGCCGACGATCTCGCCTGGCCGGACCTCAAGGCTGAGATCGGTCACAGCCTTGACCTGGCCGAACCGTTTCGAAAGACTCGCGGTCACGATCGAGGGGACCGAGTTGGGCTCCACCGTCATGGGTGATGGCCGCGCCATCGCTTGCGTCGTCGCACTCACGCCACGTCCCCGTCGAGCGATATCCCGCTGAGCAGCACGTCAAGGGCAGCGCCGATATTGACCCAGCGAAAGGCAGTCGGCGCGATGCTGGCCTGAAGCAACAATCCGTCACTCAGCGCCAGCAGAATTGAGGCCAGTGCATTGGCTGGGATTTCGGCAATCTCGCCCCTGGCGACCGCCTCTTCGATCCACGACCGAAGCTTCGTCCGCCGCCGCTGGACTGAATCGGCAAATGCTGATTTCAAGTCTTCCTCGGTCAACATCGCAGCCCAGAGATCGGCTCTGAGCTGAGCCCGCCCGGGTTCCTCGGAGCGCTTCAACACTGCCTTGGTGTAGGCGCGCAGCTTCGCCAGCGTTGACGACTGCATCGCTTCCTGCTCCCCGAGTGCCGCATCCAGGTCCGCAGCGTCGTCCTCCAAGAGAGCTACGAGTAGGTCGTGCTTCTGATCGAAGTAGCCGTAGAAGGCGCCTTTGCTGAGGTTGGCCTCAGCACACACGTCGTCGACCGTCATGTCGCGATAGCCCTTGGTGGCGGCGCAGCGCCATGCGGCGTCGACGAATTGCCGACGCCGCGCGGTCTTTAGTTCCTCGGCGACCTTCGGCATCCCAAAGAGATCTTACCAAAAAACCGACTAGTCGGTCGCTTTACTGTTTTTGAACGCCAGCCAGATAGCCTTCTTGCGGCGATAAATGACGATGGCGAAGGTGTTAGCAGCCGATGGGTTTCGACCGTAGTTGCGGACTGGCGACACAATGTGTGTCGTGTGACCAGCACGCCCACCTTGCAGCCGCATCTGCGCGAGCTCGCGCGTCTGCGCCGAGTTCGCGACCGGATCGACCGGGAGTACGCGCACCCGCTGGACGTCGAGGCGCTCGCTCGCGACGCGCACGTGTCGGCCGGACACCTGAGCCGCCAGTTCCGGCTTGCCTACGGCGAGTCGCCGTACAGCTACCTGATGACCCGCCGCGTCGAGCGAGCAATGGCCCTGCTGCGTCGTGGCGACCTCAGCGTTACTGAGGTCTGCCTCGAGGTCGGCTGCGCCTCGCTGGGCACTTTCAGCACCCGGTTCACCGAGCTGGTCGGCATGTCCCCTGGGACGTACCGGCGCGTGTCGGCCGGTGCGACGGCGGGCATGCCGCCGTGCATCGTCAAGCAAGTGACTAGACCGATCAGGAATCGAGAAGCGCCGGTCAGCAAGCGCATGTAGGGTGGCGCCATGGCCATCACGATCCACACGAGCACCCTCCCGCACGACGACCCCGACGCCTCCCTCGCCTTCTGGCGCGACGCCCTCGGCTTCGAGGTCCGCAACGACGTCGGGGAGGGCAAGATGCGCTGGATCAGGGTCGGGGCCCCCGGCCAGCCCGACACGTCGATCCTCCTCGCGCCGCCGGTCGTCGATCCCGGCATTACGGACGACGAACGCCGCACCGTCACCGAGATGATGGCCAAAGGAACCTACGGTTGGATCCTCCTGGCCACTGAGGACCTCGATCGGACGTTCGAAAGGGTTCAGGCCAGCGGCGCCGAGGTGGTCCAGGAGCCGATGGCCCAGGATTATGGGTTTCGCGACTGCGCCTTCAGGGATCCCGCGGGTAACCTCGTCCGCATCCAGGAGCGGCGCTGAACGGTCCGCCCGCTGTTGTGATCGGCCGTCCAAGATTCCAGCCTCAAACCGATCAGGAATCGAGAAGCCCGGCCGCGGGGCCGGTCCCTAGCATGAGACCCGTCCAATGGGGCGTTTTTAGACAACTGGAGGAACTTTCATGAGCGGAAATAGGACGTCGGCCAGGAGCACCAGCGCCAGGGTGTCGAACTTACTCTCGGACGAAGAACGAGCCGCCATGAGGGAGACCCTCAAAGAACGCAGACGCGCGCTCTCGGGTGAGGCGGACGGGGAAAGCGACGTACTCGCGAAAATCGCCGAGATGCCGGAACCGGATCGCGCCATGGCC
>DATEGC010000113.1:0-13409 GCA_035280285.1 Candidatus Dormiibacterota bacterium
CGCTGCCTCATCTGCAGCTCCAGCTCGACACATTTCGTGACTACTACAACCAACACCGCCCCCATCGCGCCCTCGGTGGTAGGAGTCCACTAGCCGCCTTCAACGCTCGACTCAAAGCCAAACCAGATCCGGCTCTGACGCAAACCCATTACAGAGTCCGTAAGGACAAGGTCGACCGCTTTGGTCGGGTCACCCTTCGTTACCTCGGTCGGCTCCACCACATTGGCCTCGGACTCGCCTACAGGAACCGCTCGGTCAGGCTCCTCGTCGCCGGCGCCCACATCCGCGTCGTGACCGAGGAGGGTTCGCTTCTCCGTGAACTAGCGCTGGATACGAGCCGCGATTACCAACCGCTTGGCGGCCGTAAGCTCTTCCACGATGTCGTGAGACAGGCTTCCACGATGTCTTGAGACATGACATGGCGGGAAGGGAGGGATTCGAACCCTCGAGGGAGTTTCACACCCCCTACCCGCTTAGCAGGCGGGTGCTTTCGACCACTCAGCCACCTCCCCGACAAGGCGGGGCCGTCGCACGATTCTATCTACCTCAGCCTCGCGCCACCGCTCTCCATACTTAGCACCCGATGGAAGCTCCCGGCGGACCAGGCGCGCCTCCGATGTGGGGGCCTGGACGCAAGATGGCTTTCGGGACTGCTCCCGGTTCCACGAGCAAACTCTGGTACACGCTCGCCGAAGGCAACCTCAGCGAGGTCTTCTTTCCTTTCCTCGACCACGTCGCACTGCACGAGCTGCGTTTTTTCGTATCCGCCGGCGGTGCGCCGCCGGTTGACGACTCGGCCGACGGCCAGCACAGCATCAGTTGGCTCAGCCCCGGCGTGCCTGCCTTCCGTGTCGACACGACACACCATGAATATCGACTGACGAAGGAATTCTTCACCGACCCGGAAGAGAACGCTTTGCTGATAGCCGCGACTTTCACACCGGAGCTGCCAGACCTTCGCCTCTACATGCAGGCCTCGGCGCACTGGCAGCCTGGCACCGAGGGCAACTACGCACGGGTCATCGACACGCATCCGCCTGCGCTCCTGCTCCAGCAGCAGGACACGTGGATCTGCGTCGTCGGCCCGTTCAGCCGCGGCACAGTCGGCTACTTCCGCAGCTCCGACGTCCATATCGATCTGAGCGACGGCGACGGACGCCTGACTTACAGCTACGACCGGGCCGGGCCGGGCAACGCGACGGTAGGGGCCGAAATAGGCATCCGCGCTGGAGCATTCCAGCTGGCCGTCGGTTTCGCACATTCGCGCGCCGATGCCGAGGAGGTGGCTCGCACGGCGCTGCAAAAGGGCGCTGGCACCGTTCGCCAGGCGTTCGAGCGCGCGTGGCGTTCGCAGCAGGAGATTCCTCCGTCTCTCGGCAAGGTCAGCGGCGACGACGGCATGCTCGCCCGCGCCTCATTCGCTCTTCTTCACTGCCTGGAGGACAAGTCGCACGCCGGAGCATTTATAGCCGCGCCGGCCGCTCCGTGGGGCGAGTACAACCACGACGGGAATCACGTCTATTGCCTCGTGTGGCCACGAGATCTATGCCGCATCGCGACCGCACTGCTCGACGGAGGCGACAGCGACGCTGCGCTCCGCGCGTTTCGCCACCTGCAGGCAAATCAGCGGCCGGATGGCGGGTGGTATCAAAACTGGACGCTCGACGGTACGCCGCACTGGCAGTCCACCGAGCTCGATCAGGTGGCGCTGCCGATCCTTCTCGCGTGGCGGCTCGGCGTCGCCGGCTGCCTGGACCACGACCCGTACCCGACGATGGTCCGCCCGGCCGCGCAATTTCTGCTGCGCGAAGGACCACTGACCCCGCTTGATAGATGGGAAGACGCAGGTGGCCTGTCGCCGTCGACGCTCGCGACGTGCATCGGGGCGTTGATCGTGGCGGCGGAGTTCGCGACCGACGCGGGAGAGCACGTCGCGGCGAATTATCTGCGCGTCGTCGCCGACTACTGGAACGACCGCGTCGAGTCGTGGTGCTCGATGCCGTCAGGTCAGTACATCAGACTTGCCTCGGACCCCGACCGGCGGCCGAGCGACGGCGCGATCGCCCCTGAGTTTCTCGAGCTCGTGCGCTACGGCCTGCGCAGGCCGAAGGACGAGCGAATCCTGCGCAGCCTGCAGGGCGTCGACACCTCGCTCAAGGTCAGCCTGCCTGCTGGACCGAGCTGGCGGCGCTATATCGGCGACCAGTATGGCGAGCACGAGGACGGATCGCCGTGGAATGGCAAAGGACGCGGCCGCGCCTGGCCGGTGCTGACCGGTGAACGCGCACGGCACTTCTTCTCGATGGGACTGCCGGCCGCGGAGCTCGTGCGGACGCTGGAGGCGTTTGCGGGGCAGGGCCTTGTGCTGCCCGAGCAGCTATGGGACGGCCCCGACGTTCCGAGCCGCGGCCTTCAGTTCGGAAGGCCAAACGGGTCGGCATGCCCACTTGGGTGGGCGCACGCCGAATACCTCGAGCTGCTGGTGACGATTGCCCTGGCCGGCTTTCCCGACATCGTGATGCCGGCCCGGCGTCGCTACACCGAAGGCCCGGCCCAGGAGCCCTCCTTCATCTGGTCTCACAAGCATCAGATCTCTCGCATCGCGCCCGGGCGGCGCCTGCGTGTGCAGCTGCCGCGACCCGGGGCGGTGCACTACACGTTCGACGCATGGAAGTCCTTCACGGAGACCGACGCCTCCGACACCACGCTTGGCGTGTGGGTGGCTGAGGTGCCATGCGACAGGCTGCCGGTCGGCACCGAATTTCAGTGGACGGCGCACTACATGACCGGGTGGGAGGGGAAGAACTTCACCCTTCGGGTCGAGTAGTCAGCGCTCTTCCGGCGGCTCCAGGTCGTCGAGCCGCAGCCCGTTGGTGGTCTCCTCGTCGAATTGGCTGTGTAGCTCGCCGCAGTCGGCGCATCGGTAGTACTCGCCGACGAAACCCTTGTGCCACACCGCGTAGCTGACCACGCCCGGCTCTTCGACCAGCACCTCCTGCTCGAGCCGGTAGATGACCTGTTCCCAGCCGCCGGCTTCGATGTCGTCGTCGAGCACGACAACGCAGTAGGGATGCGGTTCGCCCCACATCATCACCACCTCGCCGCGGCGCTCGTCCTCGGTATTGACGATCGACCACGCCTCCGCTGCCTGGCTTCGGCTGCTCCGGACGAGGCGCAGCCGCGCCCAGAAACGCTCGGCTGACTCGCGCTCTGCCTTGTCGTGTTCGGCCTGCGCCTCCTGGAACGCGCTCCACATGCGCAGCAGGTGATTGCGAAATCGGTGATAGGTGGGAAGCAGCTTGGGCTGCTGCTTCGGTGACCCGATCAGCTTCTCGAAGGCATGCTCGAACGCGGCCTCCACGCGCTCCTGGCGGTCGGAGACGTCGGGTGCCCAACCCTCGTCTTCGGAGAGCCGCATGCTCTCGTTCAGGACGACCTCGAAGTCAAGCCAGTCGTCGCCGAACTCTGGGACGAAGACCGACTCGACCAGGTCGGCCAGCCTGTGCTCTTCGAGGAGTGCCGGCGTCACCTTGCCCCGCGAGTCGGGCCACCCCTTCCAGCCCATGACGTTGTGGATCCAATAGTCGAAGACGGTGACCGCGTACTGGAGGGCGGCGGGGGAGCTCCAGATGCCGGTGGGCCAGGCCTTCTTGCCGGTCCGGACCTTGTTGTAGAGGGAGATGACCTGCTCTTCGTCGAGGTATTCGGTTTCCATGGGGCCTCCCCACTATAGGAATAACCGCCAAGCGGCCCTGCGTATAGTCGTAGCAGATGCCCCAGACGAACAAACCCTTCACCCCCGACCAGGTCGCGCGCTATGCCCGCCACCTGATCCTTCCCGAAGTCGGCGGCGCCGGCCAGCGCAAGCTGCTCACGTCGAGCGTTCTGCTCCTTGGCGCGGGCGGGCTTGGCTCACCGGCCGCGATGTACCTGGCGGCAGCCGGCGTGGGCAAGATTGGCATCGTCGACTTCGACGTGGTCGACGCGTCCAACCTGCAGCGGCAACTGCTGCACGGCTCTGAGGACATCGGCCGGCCCAAGGTTCAGTCGGCGGTCGAGACGCTGCGCAGCCTCAACCCGGACGTCGAGGTGGTCCCGATCAATGAGCACCTCAACTCGGAAACGGCGATGCGCATCTTCGCCCCGTATGACGTCATTGTTGACGGCACCGACAACTTCCCAACGCGCTACCTGGCCAACGACGCGGCGCACTTCCTAGCCAAGCCGCTTGTCCACGGCAGCATCTTCCGTTTCGAGGGCCGCCTGGCCCTCTTCGATTCCGCCAAGGGCACCGGCTGCTACCGCTGCCTGTTCCCCGAGCCGCCACCTCCGGGCAGTGTGCAGAGCTGCGCCGAGGCCGGTGTGTTCGGCGTGCTGCCCGGGATAATCGGCAGCATGATGGCCTTCGAGACCATCAAGTACCTGCTGGACATCGGCCGGCCAATGATCGGGCGGTACCTGCTCTTCGAAGGCGAGGACATGAGCTTCCGCGAGCTGAAGCTTCGCCGGAACAAGACCTGCCCGCTCTGCGGCGAGAACCCGACCGTGGATTCGCTGATCGACTACGAGGCGTGGTGCGGCACTCCCGCGATGGAGCCTTCGGAAGCCCGAGCCTCGTAAAGCGGCCGCCAACCAAATCACGGCGAAGCCTTCGATTTCGTGGGGATTAGCTAACCTTCGAAGCTGGACAATGATCCAGCTCGACGCCTTTGACGCGACCAGACTTCAGACCGCACGCGGCATCGTGGGCGACCTCGGATCGGTGCTTGTCGCGTATTCAGGCGGCGTTGACTCGACGCTGCTGGCGAAGCTCGCCATGGACGCCCTCGGCGACCGCGCGGTCGCGGCTCTCGCCAGCTCCGCTGCATACCCCGAATCAGAGCAGGAGGCCGCTCGCGAGCTGGCGCGGTCGCTGGGTGTGCGGCTGGTCGAGGTCACCACGAACGAGGTCGAGCTCGAGGCTTATGCCCGCAACCACCCGGACCGCTGCTTCCACTGCAAGGAGGAGCTGTTCGACACCCTCGCGCCAGTCCAGCGAGAGCTCGGCCTGGCGCACCTCGCGTACGGCGCCACGGCAGATGACGCGGGTGACCATCGCCCGGGACACGCCTCCGCAGTCCGCCGCGGCGTTCGCTTCCCACTCCTTGAAGCGGGCATGGCGAAGTCGGAGATTCGCGCCGCGGCACGCGCCCTTGGCCTGCCCAACTGGAACAAGCCCTCGTTTGCGTGCCTGTCTTCGCGCATTCCGCACGGAACGCCCGTCACGGTCGCGGCGCTGCGCCAGATCGAAGCCGCTGAGGCGGCATTGAAGTCGCTCGGTTTCGGTCAGGTTCGCGTGCGCCATCACGGATACGTCGCCAGGATCGAGGTCGACGCCCAGCAAATCCCGAAGCTCATCGCCGAGCGGGAGAGAGTCACCGCAGCCGTCCGCGAGGCCGGCTACAAGTTCGTGACCGCCGACCTCGAGGGTTACTCGACGGGCAGCCTCAACCGCACCTGGAAGCCAGAGAGATCGGCCGGGTCGTCCTGAGCCTCGACGAGGGGACGACTGGCGCCACTGCGGTCGCCATCGGCATCGATGGTGACGTGCGAGGCAAGGGCTATCAGGAGATCACGCAGCACTATCCGCGGCCGGGGTGGGTCGAGCATGACCCCAATGAGATCTGGGCCGCCGTGCAGACCAGCGCCCAGCGCGCGCTGCAGGCGGCGAACGCGAAGGCTTCTGATGTAGCAGCGATCGGCATCACCAACCAGCGCGAGACGCTCGTGCTTTGGGACCGCAACACGCTGCAGCCGATCGCCCCGGCGATCGTGTGGCAGGATCGGCGCACCGCGGACGAATGCACCCGGCTGCGCGCCGAGGGACACGAACAACGCGTGCGTGACGTCACGGGCCTGGTGCTGGATCCGTACTTCACCGCGACCAAGCTGGCCTGGGCGATGAAGCACCTCGACGGCGCGCCCGTGGCGGCCGCGGGCACCGTCGATTCGTGGCTCATTGCCCGGCTGAGCGAGGGCCGCGACCACGTGACCGACCCGTCGAATGCCTCGCGCACCTTGCTGTTCGACATCGGCCGGGGCGAGTGGAGCGAGGAGATGGCGGAGATATTCGGCGTCTCGCTCGCAAACCTGCCCCTGGTCGTTGACTCGAGCGGCCCGATCTCGAAGTCCACGGGCGACATGTCGGCGCCCATCTCAGGAGTCGCAGGCGATCAACAGGCGGCGCTCTTCGGCCAGGCGTGCACACAAGAGGGCATGGCCAAGAACACGTACGGCACCGGCTCGTTCGTCCTGATGCAGACCGGCGTGCGCCGCGTCGCCTCTGGAAGCGGAATGCTGACCACCGTCGCGTGGCGCCGGGGTGGCCGCCTGAGCTACGCGCTCGAGGGCGCGATCTTCGTCACCGGCGCGGCGCTGCAGTGGCTTCGCGACGGCCTCGGCATCATTCAGAGCGCCAGCGAAGCGGGTCCGCTCGCCGAGTCTATCCCGGACGCGGGCGGCGTCTTCATGGTGCCCGCATTCGTCGGTCTCGGCGCACCGCGTTGGGATCCGTACGCGCGGGGGACCATCACCGGCCTGACACGGGGCACCACGCGGGCTCACGTGGTGCGTGCTGCAGTCGAAGCCATGGCGTATCAGACGCGCGACGTGGTGGAGGCGATGGAACGCGACACGGGACGGCGCCTGACGGAGCTGCGGGTCGACGGCGGGGCTGCGGTGATGGACGTGCTCTGCCAGCTTCAAGCCGACCTGCTGGGCATCCCCGTGCGGCGTCCACGCCACACCGAGACGACGGCGCTGGGGGCCGCGTTCCTGGCCGGCCTCGGCGCAGGGTTGTGGACGGATGCGGACCTGGCCCACTTGTGGAAGCTCGAGCGCGAGTTCACGCCGCAGATGTCGCGCGACCAGGCGGACATCATGCAGTCGCGCTGGCGCCGCGCGGTGGAAAGAAGCCTTGCTTGGGAGCTACCCGATAATCAGTAGTCCTTGAGCACAGCAGCGCCGAACCGCCCCACAAGGCACCAGAACCTCTACGCGCACCACCTGTGGCAGCAGCAGCGCTTCTTCGCGGGGCTGCTTCTCGTGGCCGGCCTCGTCGCGACGGGCATCTCCCTGTACCAGCACCAGCTGTTCTCACCGGCGTTCTCGGTGTGGCTCGTCTACATTCCGACCGGCCTTTTGCTGGGCGCGGCGATCTTCATCTACCGCTACCGCAGCAACGTGCGCGTCAGGGACGAAGGCGTGAAGATCTCGAGCCTTCTGGCGAGCGTCGTCATCGACTACGACTCGATCCGGTGGGTCAAGGCGCTGCCGCTGCGGCAGCACTTCCAGGATCGCCGCAGCAAGATGATCGCCCCAATCATGAAGCAGCACATCGACAAGCCCGCTGTCTTTATCAAGGTCCGCGGCGACGAACAGCAGCTAAAGGAGATCAAGAAGAACCTAGGGATCTTTCGCTCCCGCCTTATGTACGAGGACACGATCGCGATCCCAGTGCCGGACGCCGACGCCGTGGTCTGGGAGATCAGCTCTCACCTGCCGGACCGCGTCGGCCAGAACCAGGGCGGAGCCAGGCGGCGCAAACGGCGCCGGTGAGGCCGGCCGGCAACCATTTCGACAGGGTCGACCTGGCGGCGGTGATCGCATTGACCGCGGTCGCCTTCGTGCTCCGCTTCTTGAGCCCGATCCTCCCCGACTTCTTCCTCCATCCATCTCAGGGTCCGTGGATCAGCGATTGTGTTTCGCCGACGCCCGTCGATCCGCAGGGCGACCTCGGCACCATCTGCGGCCTCGCCTATCCCTTCAACAAGGGCACCTCGGTGAACGGAGGACCTTACGAACCGCCCCACGGTGAGGTCTTTGACGAGGTCTATTTCCCGAAGGACGCGTGGCTCGACGTCAAAGGAATCGAGCTCTGCCACCGGACCACGGTGAACTGCCCCTACAACTACTTCGATCCCGAGCCGCCGCTGGGGAAGGAGCTGATAGCCGCCGGGGAGCTGGGCTACGGATGGTTCCGCGCCACCTTCCAGGGCGCGCACGGCGATTACGTCGACCTGGGCAACAACACCTTCGGCTGGCGCATCGCAGCATGCATCTTCGGAACGCTGTGCATCCCGATGATGTACCTGCTCGCCAGGCGACTCTGGTCGAACCGTCTTTTCGCGATCACAGCAGCGACGCTCGTGTGCTTCGACGGGATGTTCTTCATCCAGTCACGCATCGGTATGATCGACATTTTTCCGATCTTTCTCATCCTGGCGTCCTACTACCTATTCCTCGTGCATATCCAGAGCCAATCACTCAAGACGTTGCTCCTTTCGCTGCTCGCTCTCGGCACCGTTCTCGGCATCGGCATCGCCGCGAAGTGGATCGTGCTCGCGGCCTGGGCGAGCATCTGCTTATGGCTCACCGCACGTCTTTTCCTGCGCACCCTTAACGTCGACTTCGGTCCACGAGGGTGGCCGTTCATTTCCGGGACTCGAGATAAGGGCATTGTGAGTCCAATCGGCTTCTGGCCGGCCTATCTGGGCGTGGGACTGGTGGCGCTGGTGGTCATTCCGATCGGTATCCACCTGCTCGCGTGGTATCCGTTCTTTGCGCGCGGCCAGTTCCAAAGCCTGGCCGACCTGATCAAGTACCAGCAGGACGCGTTCAGCTATCACCACAACCTGACGGCGACTCACCCGTACGGTTCAAGGCCGTGGTCGTGGCCGTTCCTGATGCGGCCGGTGCTCTACTACGCCGAGTACTCGAACCTCGGCGTGGATGTCTTTACCGGGCAGCCTCTGATCGCACGAATCTCAAACCTGGGCAACCCGTGGATCTGGTGGACGAGCCTGCCGTGCCTGGTGGCGCTGCCCTACTACGTCATCCGCCACCGGAGCTTCGCCGCGGCGGTGATCCTGCTCGGGTTCATCACGCAGTACTTTCCATGGTTTCTGATCTCGCGGGTGTTGTTCATGTACCACATGTTCGGCGGCCTGGTTTTCATGATGCTGGCCGCAGCGTTCGTCGTCGCTCAGCTGGTGCAGAATGTCCGCCTACCCGGCCGAAACTGGCTCGTCGCTGCATACCTTGGAATGGCGGTGCTGTTCTTCGGCTACTTCTATCCCGAGTGGACCGCGCTGCCCATCTCTCAATCGGCTTACTACGAATCGTCAGGCACGCCTCCATGGGGGCCGAAGCTGTGGCTGGTCAATTGTCACGGTGACCCTGCGCTGGTGCCGCAGATCTTCTGTTGGAACTAGAAGCCGCGCTCTTCCTGGCTGCGTGTGTCGTTGCCGGCTTCGGCATCACCTATCTCTCAGGCGTCGCGCTCAACCTGGAGGAGCGGGTCGTGTTTGGCGTCGTGCTCGGCGCGATGGCAGTCGCCGGGGCGACCTTCGTGCCCTCGCTTCTCGCGCGCGACGTGACGGTGGTCACGGTGCTCCTGGGGCTGGCCTTATGCCTCGCCGTCGGTGCCACTGGTGTGTTGACAAATCGGGACCGGGTCGCCACCGAGTGGGGCGAGGCGCGCAGGCGATGGCTCGCGCCGCTCCGCAGCCCCGGCCACCCCTGGCCACTGCTCGCGATCTTCGTCGTGTGTGGCGCGTGGAGTGTCCACTTCCTGCACCAGGCCTTCGTTTACACGCCGTCAGGACTCTACGCCGGCTACGTCAACATCTGGGGCGACTGGGCCGCGCATCTAACGTATACGGGCTCGTTCGCGTACGGTCACAACTTCCCGCCTGAGTACCCGGTCGATCCCGGTCACCGCTTCGGCTACCCATTCATGATCGACTTCCTCGCCGCCGACCTGGTCCCGCTCGGCCTCTCTCTCACCGAAGCTGTGACGGCCACGAGCGCGATCCTCGGTCTCGCGTTTCCCGCCGTCTTTTACCTGGCCGCCCTCCGATTCACCGCCGGTCGCGCGGCGTCTGCCATCGCCGTCTTCGCCTTCTTGCTGAGCGGCGGGCTGGGCTTCGTTTACTTCTTCCGAGACGTCGGGCGCGGCGGGTTCGCGGCAATCGCGCATTTGCCCCTGCCCGAGTACACCCTCAACCGCGATGTCGACCTGCAGTGGCTCAATCCCGTGCTCGCCTACCTCGTGCCGCAGCGATCGGTGCTGATTGGGTTTGGCAGCGCGCTGATCGTGCTGGTGCTCCTGTGGGTGGCGGCGCGCGGAGGCCTTGGCTGGAGGCCGTACGTCTTCGCGGGCCTGTTCGCGGGAGCTCTGCCCATATTCCACGTCCACGCATGGGGCACCGTTGTGGCGCTGGCGCTTTTGTGGGCGCTGTTCAACCTCCGCGGGCAGTGGCTCGGGTTCTTCGCGCCGGCAGTGATCCTTGGGGTGCCGGTCATCGTGTGGATGTGGCCACCGACCAACACGAGCATCTGCGGAGACTGGCCTTCGCTGTACGGATACTGCATTCAGCCAGGATGGCTGGCATTCGACGACTGGCGACACAACGGGGTGTGGCTGTTCGGTCTTGATTTCGGGGGCTTCTGGATCTGGAACACGTCGCTGCTGCTGCCCTTGATGATCGCGGGCCAGGTGCTCCGAACCTGGTTCGTCACTGGTTTCACGAACTGGTTCATCCCGGTGTGGCTCTGGTTTGCGGTGCCCAATGTTGTGGTTCTACAGCCGTGGCCGTGGGACAACACCAAGTTCTTCGTCTTCTGGGCGCTGCTGGGCAGCGTCCTGGTTGGCGGCGTGCTCGCCGGCATGATGCGGCGTGGTCGGGTCATGGTGGCCGCCGCCCTCGTGATGCTGGTGTTGTTGGGCCTTGCCGGCACGCTCGATCTGGCTCGAGCGTCTGATACCAGCGTAAGTCGCGTCCAATTCACCGACCCGGGCGGGTTGAAGGTTGCGGACTGGGTGCGCCACAACACAACCCCAAGCGCGATCTTCGCGGTCGCCGACGAGCACAACTCGCCCATCCCGACCCTGGCCGGCCGTCGTGTCGTGATCGGCTATCCGGGGTGGCTGTGGACGTACGGCCTGCCTGACTACGTGCAGAAGTCGGTGGACAACAAGAAAATCCTCCAGGGCGACGCGTCGGCGATGGAGCTGGTCCGCAAATACAGAGTGGACTACGTGATGATCGGTCCGCAGGAGGTGCCCCGCGGCGCCAGCCGTGCCTATTGGGACGGGCACGGCACGCTCGTCTACGACGATGGCCAGTACGCGGTGTACCGTGTCGGCGTTGGCTGATCCGCTTTACGACCGCGCTCAGCTCGCTGAAGCACTCCGACTGATCGAGCGCGAGGCCGAGGACTATCTGGGGGCGGTCGCCACCGCGCTCGTGCGTCCACCGAGCGAGCCGGTGATCGACGGCAACCTGCCGACCGAAGGTGCCGGCTCCTTGCAGGCGCTGACAGAGCTGATCGCATTCGCGAACGACGGAGCAACGCGGTCCACCGGTCCACGCTTCTATCACTTCGTGATGGGCGGCGTCACGCCCGCCGCGCTGGGCGCCGACTGGTTAACGTCGACCATCAACCAGGCCGCTTACAACTGGGTCAGCTCTCCGCTTGCGTCGCGCATCGAGCAGGTGACGCTGGGGTGGATGAAAGAGCTCTTCGGCATCTCTCCCGAGTGGAGCGCGGCGATGACTACCGGGGCGACGACCGCCAA
This sequence comes from Candidatus Dormiibacterota bacterium, assembly GCA_035280285.1. Lineage (GTDB taxonomy): Bacteria > Chloroflexota > Dormibacteria > Dormibacterales > Dormibacteraceae > 40CM-4-65-16. Next base: position 11,621 of record DATEGC010000113.1, read on the forward strand.
CTTCGTCGGTCTGGCGTCCGCGCGGCGCTGGTGGGGACAGCGTCACGGCGTCGATGTTGACGAGCAGGGACTTTCAGGATTGCCCGCCGCCCCGATCTTTGCGAGCGGCTATCTGCACATCAGCGCGATCAAGGCGCTCGGCATGTTGGGTCTCGGCCGGCGACGGCCTCAAATTCTGGCCCGCGACGCTGCGGGGCGCCTTGATGTGGCAGCGCTGCGCGACGCCCTGCGTGCGCTGGATGGCAAGCCCGCGATTGTCATCGCCACCGCGGGCGATGTGAACACCGGTGACTTCGATCCGATACGTGAGATAGCCGGTCTGACCCGTGAGCACGGAGCGTGGCTTCACATCGACGGGGCGTTTGGCCTGTTCGCCGCAGTCACACCGATCACGCAGCACCTCGTCGATGGGCTCGAAGGCGCCGACTCGATCGCGGTCGACGGGCACAAATGGCTCAACGCGCCTTACGACACCGGCTTTGTGTTTGTGCGCAAAGCTGACATTCACGCCGGCGCCTTCTCGACGAGCGCCGCTTATCTCGGCCAGGAAGCGACGGCGCGACCTGTCTTTGGCAACCTGGCGCCTGAGCTTTCGCGTCGCGCTCGCGCCCTACCAGTCTGGGCGACCCTGCGCGCGTATGGACGCGACGGCTATCGCGCCATGGTCGAACGCCACCTGGCGCTGGCCCAACGCGTGGCGAACCAGGTCGACGACGCGCCGGACCTCGAGCTGCTGGCGGAAGTGCCCCTGAACGTGGTGTGCTTCCGCTTCCGCCCGCACGGCGTTGAGGAAAAGGATCTCGACGAGCTGAACAGGCGGCTGGGTGCGATGGTGCTGGAGGACGGCCGCGTTTTCTTCGGGACTACGGAGTTCGAGGGCAAGGTTGCTTTCCGACCGGCGATCGTCAACTGGCGCACGCGCGAGGAGGACGTGGACCAGATCGTGGCTGTTGTGCGCGAGCTAGGTTCGAAAATTCTGTCTACGGCGCTGGGACGCTGATCGGCGGCGGCGTGGTGCCTGCCGGCTTGACGGCGGGTGTTGGCGTTTCATTGTTGCTCGACTGAAGCATCTGTAGCGCGTCCTCGAGCCGGCGGGCGAGGCGCTTCATCTCGCGGTCGCCGCGGTCGAGCCGGTTGACGATCTGCAGCAGGATCTCGTCCTGATGCATGAGATGGTTCATCAACGCCTTCAGCTCTTCCTCCGCCTTGACGTTCAGCTCGTAGTCCTGCTGCGCGCGCAGGCGGTCGCGGTCCGCGAGCCGGTTGAGAGCCATCAGCACAACCAGGACCCAGATGGCCGCTTCGAGGCTGAGGATGAAGTTGAGAAAGGCGAACGGGTATGCGTCCCAGGGGTGGATCAGGTTGAGCGCGTTGAGCCCAATCCAGACGACCATGATGCCGATCTGGACGAGGACGAAAATCCAACTGCCGACCAGGCGGGCGAAGTCGTCGGCGACGCGATCGGCGAAGGTTAGCCGGCGCTCGATCTCGCGATTGAGATCACGAACCGGCGGGTGGTCGTGCTGATGCTTGATCAGGTCGCGGGCGATGTCTTCGATTTCTCGGGCGATCGACATAGATTCGGTGTATTTCCTCTGGGTCGCTGCGACGAGTTCGGTTTGTAGCCGCATAGCTTGGCGCAAATGCCCCCTTGCTGGCTACCGAAAGTAAGGAATCGCTACTAGGTGCTTTTGACGGCGCGCCAGATGAGGAAAACCGGTATTCGCCGCCAGCGCGCACCTCGCGGGTTGCTGAAAAGGGTCGCCTCCGGCGCGGCTCTCGAAGCGCC
>DATEGC010000114.1:0-24277 GCA_035280285.1 Candidatus Dormiibacterota bacterium
TCCAGGAACGGCTTCCACACCGAGATCCCGACGTTCTCGCCGAACAGCACCGACGTCGGACACTGCCACCCCGACGGCGGGAAGTTCGTCGCCAGGTACGCGTACCCCGAGTCGCAGGTCGCGCCGGCGTCGATGTGCATCAGCGACGCCGCCATCGCAATCTCTGGCGTGTAGCCGATGAAGATCGACCCCGTGTAAGCCTCGGTCGTCCCCGACTTGCCCGCTGCGGGATGCCGGGCCAACCCGCCCATGTACAGCTTCACAGGTCCGCGCAGAAGGTCCGTCATCACGTAGCCGAGCTCAGGCGTGATGACCTGAACTCGACCAGAAGAAGCGTCGAGCGCCTCGACCACGCGACCGGAAGGGTCCGTGATCCGCAGCACCGCGTGCGGCGACACGCGATACCCGCCGTTGTCGAACGCGGAGTAGGCGGCCAGGTGCTGCGACATCGACAAAGCGTCGTGACCCAGAGTCGTGGCCACGCCTTCCGGGTTCTCGATCTGCGCCGTCACCCCGAGGTTGTGCATGAAGGACACGACCCGGTCGCCGCCCTCGAGCGAGTAGGTCCACAGCGCCGGCAGGTTGCGCGACTCTGCGAGCGCGGTGCGCAAAGAGATGTAGCCCTCGTGCTTGCCGTCCCAGTCGCTGAACGAGTGCCCGCCGATCATTCCCGTCTGGTCGTTGACCAGGGAAGCCGGCGTCACGATCCCCGCCTGCAGCGCCGCACCGTATGTGTACACCTTGAACGACGAGCCAACGCCACGCCACCCGAGGGGGTCCATGCCGGTCAGGTTGATCTGCCCGCGGATGGAAGCGTTGTAGTAATCCGCGCTGCCCACCATCGCGAGGATCTCTCCGTCGCTGGGGTTCATAACCATCATCGCGCCGTTGTTGACGCCTCGCTTCGCGTACGTCCGCACGCCGGACTTCACCCACTTGTCGGCCAATGCCTGCGTCGGCAGATCCAGGGTTGTTGTGATCGTCAGCCCGCCTTCGTACAACGCCTGCTCGCCGTACTTCTGCTTGACGTAGCGTTCGATGTAGTCGATGAAGTGCGCCGTCAACGCGCCGTGCGCCGACGGCAACGCTCGATGCGCGGCGATCATCTTCGTCATCAGGTCACTGGCGTAGATGGCATTGGCTGAAGCCGGCCGAAGGTCGCCCACCGCCACCATCCCATCGAGCACCTGCCGCCACCGATCCCTGGCCGCCGAGACCTGGTCCGGCGTGCCGAACGGGTCATAGTCGGACGGCGCCTGCGGCAGTCCCGCGAGAAAGCTCGCCTGCGCCCATGACAGCTCCGACGCGTGGACCTGGAAGTACGTCTCCGCCGCGGCCTCCGCGCCGTAGGCACCGTTGCCGTAGTTGATCGTGTTCAGGTACAGCTCGAGGATCTGCGCTTTCGTGTAACGCCGCTCCATCTCCTCCGCGAGCAGAAGCTCGCGGAACTTGCGGCTGATCGTCCGGCTCTGCGCCTCCGCGGTGTCGAGCACATCGTTCTTGACGACCTGCTGCGTGATCGTCGAACCGCCCAGCGTCGATGTGCGGTGCGTGAGGTCGTACACGATCGCGATCGCAAGGCGCCTGTAGTCGACGCCCGAGTTGTCGTAGAACGTGCGGTCCTCGGTATCGATCGTCGCGCGCTGCAGCTTCACGCTGATCCTGCTCAACGGGACCACCGTGCGGTTCTCGTGATAAACGGCCTCGATCAGGTTGCCGTTGCGGTCCAGGATGCGCGACGTCTGGCTGAGGCTCGAGGTCTGGATCGCATCGATCGAGGGCAGGTCGCCCGCGAAGTAGTCGACGATGCCGATGGTGGCGCCCGTGCTGAACAGCGAGATGGCCGACACGGCGATCAGGGCCATCAGCGCGAGGCGCACTCGCCGCTGATGCGACCTTCGCCTACTGGCTTGGCGCCCTCGGCTCCGGGAGCGAGGTCGCCGATTGCGGGCGGCCAGGCGAGACCTCCAGAACGTTTGCTACGACGTGGGCTGCGTTGTCTAGGCGGGCAGTTTACCGAAGACCGAGCGCTTCGGCCCCCTGGTCGGCCAGGCTCAGGATCGGGTACCCGAACACGCCGTAGCCGGCCACCACGAGGCAGAAGGCCACCGCCCCCATCGTCGAGAACACCGTCACCGCCGGCAGCGCCGACCCCCGCCGGGACTCGTCAAGCGGGCTCTGTATGAAAAGGACGCGCACGGTGCCCACCACCGCCGTCACACTCAGAATCGAGCCGACCAGCCCCACGCCGAGCAGGGCGAAGTTGCCGCTCTGGGCCAGAGCCGCAGCCACGGCCAGCTCGCCGAAGAAACCCGCCAACGGCGGCGCGCCGGCCAGCGACAGCATCGCCAGTGCCAGCCCGGCCGCCCGGGCCGAACGCACGATGCCGAAGCCGTGAATCGCAGCCTCCCCTCCCTCGGCCCGCCCGAGCAGCGCCGGCCCGCACGTCGCCGCCACTACGAAGGCGCCCAGCAGGAACAACGAGGCCGCGATTCCGGAGCGGTAGTGGGTCGCCAGGCCGGCCGCCACCCACCCCAGCTGCCCCACCGCCAGGTACGCCAGCCGCGGCCGCGGCGAGCGAACGGCCAGCGCCGATGCCCCGCCCCCCACCATCGCCAGCCCCGAGAGGGTGTACGCGTACGGAACGTAAGCCGCTGGGATCGGGATCAGGGCGGCGGCCAGCTTCACCGCCACGATGGCCGCCGCCGCCGCCACCAGCCCGATCAGGAGCCCCGCCCCGAGCGGCGACGCGCCCACACCGATCGGCAGCGTCCCGACGTGGAACGGCGCCAGCCCCGCGCGTAGGGCCAGGCCAGCCAGCAGCAGCAGCATCGGGATGGCAAGCGCCAGGGTTGGCGTCTGCGCGGTGAGGACGGCGCGGATCGCCGCCAGATCCGCGTTGCCCGTTGTCGCATACACGAAGGCGAGGCCGATGAGGATCAATGCGCTCGCGATCGCGCCCACCACCAGCAGTCGCAACCCAAGGTCTGGCCGCCGCAAAGCGACCAGCACGACACCGGCCGCCGCAGCCAGCTCGAGTCCGGCCCACAGCCCCAGCAGGTCGGCAGAGGAGGCCGCAACCATCACTCCGAAAGCCGCCAGGAGCGGCATCGCCAGGCCGAGCTGCAGTGAGTCTTCTGACGTCCAGTCCGTGGCCGCCACTGCGACCGCCGCCGTCAGCAGCGCCGCCGCTTTTGCAAACAGCGCGAAGCGATCCTGCAGCAGCGCCCCGCCGAAGTACGACGCGGTGGCTGCCCCTGCCCACAGCTCGACGCCCAGCGCGACCAGCACCAGCACCGCTGTGGCCGGGGGGAGAAACGGCCGCCATCCGCGCGGCGCAAACAGAATCGCGATCGCCCCCGCGACCAAGAGCGCCTCCGGCAGCAGGACGACGTTGGTCATCGCGCGGTGCTCGGCGTAGGCGCAACGTACGGCGACGAGATGTCGGAGATGCCGGCAGACATCTGCGTGATCAGGCCCGGGTCGAACAGCGGCACCTCGGTGCCGGGAATCTTCGGTCCGCCCGGGAAGAGTCCCACCCACAGCAGCGCGCCCGCGAGCAGCCCGAGGTACCACGTCTCGCCCAGCGATGCGTCCGAGACACCGGGCGCGTCCGGGTTGGGCGACCCAAACAGCACGCGCCGCAGGAGCACGGCGAGCGCGATCGCGCTCACCGCCAACCCCGCAGCCACGGCGAACGCGCCGATCGGCTGATTCTTGAAGGCGCCGAAAAACGTCATCACCTCTGCCGAATACGACGAGAGGATCGGCACTCCGAGCAGCGCCATGGCCGCGATGGTGAGCAGCCATGCGATGTTGGGCATGCGCGGCGCAAGCCCGCCCAGCACGGCCAGGCTGCGGGTCTGGGCCCGCTCGGCAAGCGTCGCACACACGCCCGCGATCAAGCCCGCCGCGAGCCCACCCGTGAACAGGCTAAGCACGCTGCCGGCGATGCCCAGCGGCGAGATCGCCGCGAACCCCAGCACCGTAATCCCGCCCGGCACCATGGCGAGGTACGCACCGGCGTGACGGACGTCTGTCGTGCGCAGGGCGGCGAGGCCGGCAAAGCCGACGGTCAGCGCCGCCAGCGCGGCCAGCAGTGGAGAGAGGATATGCCCCGCCGCCGGCTCGGACGCGATCACCGTGCGCAGGATCAAGAATGCGCCCAATCGCGTCGCCGCACCGGCGACCAGCACCACCACGCCAGGCGGCGCCTCGCCGAGCACGTCGCGGATCCACCCATGGAGGGGGAACAGCGGCAGCCGCGTCGCGGCGGCCACGATCATGACGAGGCTCACTGTGAGCTGGATTCGCGGCGACAGGCCTGGCTTCAGCAGCGCGTCGAAATCGAAGCTCTGGCCGCCTGTGAACCTGTACAGGGCAAACACGCCCAGGGCGAGCGCCGCGGTGCCGAACCCCCAGTAGCCGAGAAGCCTCCACGCCGCGCCGGCGCGCCGCGGTCCGCCCCAGCCAAGGATCAGCAGTGCGAGCGGAATCGCGGCGGCGCCCCAGAAAAGGACCAGCACGAACGTGTCCCGGGCCACGATCGTGCCGTTCACCGCCGTCTCGGCCAGCAGCAGCAGGCAGAAGTAGCTGCGCACACGCTCGCGCACGCCCCACGACGCGAGGATTGAGGCGAGACCGCAGAGCCCGGAGAGGACCAGCATCACCAGGCCTGGGCCGTCGATGCCGAGGTGGTACGTGACCCCGATGGCGGGCAGCCACGAGAGCTTCTCTTCGTACTGCATCGTCGGGAGGAAGTTTTCGAACTGGTTGTAGCCGATGAACAGCAAGGCGAGAACGCCCATGTTGGTGAAGAACGCGATCTGCTTCATCGCGACGTCGTAGCGGCCGCGCGGATTCGGCACCGTCGCGATCACCGCCGCCGCAATCGTGGGCAGCCACACGATCAGGCTCAGCAGGAACGGCTGCGTGAAGATGCCGGCCCCAGGTACGCCGACGGGCGAAGGGCTCGGGTTCTGGCTGACGATCGTCAGCAGAATCACCGCGCGACCCCGGGCGCGACCAGCGCGAACACGAGCGCCAGCACGACCGCGAGCACGATGACGACCGGCATCGCCGGCAAGCGGGCGGCCGCCAGCGCCAGCCGGCCCGAGGTCGTCGTGACCCGACCCACCGCACCATCACCCGCCGGTATGCCGTCACCCAGCCGCCGCGCAACGTCCGTCGCGGGGCCGATGACGAAACGGTCGATGGCGCCGAACACGATGGCCATCACGCGTCCGAGCAGCCGGCCCCCCGCCGCGGAGGCGGCAATCGCTCCGTCTCGCACCGTCGCGTAACCGAAACCTGCCGCAGCGAAACCAAGGACGGCCACTCCGACCCACGTCAAAAAGGCCGCGGGTGAGGCTGCCTTGTGGCTCTGGCCGTCGAGTAGGTTCAACCAGCCGCTGAAAAGCGATGCGAGGACGAATGTCGCGCCCGCGGCGGCAATCCAGTAGGGCCAGCCCAGGGCGCCAGGAGTCTCGCGTACGCGATCCGGCTCGAAGGCGCGGCGCCGGCGCAGAGGTCCGAACGAAGCCGCCATGAAAACTCGCAAGCCCGCGATCGCACACAGCAAGACGGCCTCGCCGAGAACGAATCCATTCGGCGACCGCGAGTTGATGCCGAACCCGAGCGCGCCGACCACGGAGAGCACCATCACCGCCACCGACGCCAGCAGCGCGCCCGAGCTCGTTCGCATGCGGCGCGACGCGTCACCCATCTCGGCCAGGTCGTCGGTGCGCATCGCGGCGGCAATCGACGCCACCGCCAGCACGGCCCCCGCACGCGCTAGCGCGATCGCAAGCACCGCAGCGACGCCGGCAATGGCGAACGTCGACGACTGCGCCTGGAATCCGTTCATCACCACCGCAGCGGCGATCGCGACCGCGCTTGAGCCGGCGAGCGCGATCGCACGCCTCGGCTCGTTGCCGAGCAGGCTGAGCAGCGGCGCGGCGATAGCGGCGACCAGGCTTGCCGAGATGAAGCCGCGAACTGTCTGCACGTTGGAGGCGACGACGATCGGCATCAGCCGGAACAGGACGACGATGCCGATGATCGACCACGCCGACTGAGCAATTGCGGAGGCAGCCGGGGGCGTCGTCACCGAGGTCTGCGTGATCCACGAGATGAACGGCCACAACGCGAGACGCCCGGCGATGCCGACGCCGAGCAGAATCGAGCCCACCACCAACGACCGCACCGTCCAGCCCGGGTTCGTGTGCAGGATCGGCAGCAGCGCATCGAGCTTTTGCGTCCCGTACCGGGCGTACAGCCAGGCGATGCCGCATAAAAAGCTGAGGTCGGTCAGGAACGGAAGCGCGAGCGCGACGCGGGCCCGGCTCGCCGCCTCGTCGAGCCCCCATCGGTGGGCCAGCAGCAGGTACGTCATCGCGCCGCCGATGGCCCAGAAGCCGAAGAGCTCGGCGAGGTCCCAGCTCATCAGCATTCCGGAGCACGCAAACAGCAGCGCCGTGATCACCGCGTGGAAGCGCGCCGCGCCGGGCTCCGACCGGCCCATCACCGAATGCCAGCCGATGGCGGCGATCATGCAGATCTCGATCGCCAGCAGCGCGACGACAGTCAGGTGGTCGACGTGCAGGATCAGCTGGATGGTGAAGGCCTGGAAGTTCGTCGGCCCGCTGAACGCGACCGACATGTTTATGTACTGATAGGTCGCGACGTAGGGCGTTGATCGCCTGCTCAATCCCCAGGCGACGAGCAGGGTCAGCAGCAGCGTGACCACCGTGCCGAACATCGCCATCGCCGATGCCGACCTCCGCGTGCGGATGCTTGACAACGCCAGCACGAACGCCGCAAACGGCGCGATCAGCAGCAGAGGGACAGCCCATGGCAGCGTGGTCGACGGGTCGAAAGTGAACCCGGCCGATCTGGTGCCCGATGCCGCTCCAGACGCCGCGAGAACGATCTCGCTCAAGCGGGCGATGAAGCTCAGCGAGAGCCCTCCCGGCCGGCGATACCGAGACCGAGCGCGACGAGTGCCGCGGCCGCGATGGCGAGCAGGACCGCGAACTCCTGGCCGAACACGTGGGGTCCGCCCGCCGCCGCGAAGCGCGCGATGCCGACGAAGGCGACACCCGCTCCGGCGAACATGAGCGGCACGCCGGCGAGGGCCGCCGTCAGGTCTCGGCGCCACACCGCCGCGAACGCGCCGATGGCGACAAGTCCCGCGGCCACAAACATGACCGCGACCAGCCCGGCGCTCAACGGCCGCGCTCTCGCACGCGCCACATTGCCGTCGCGCCTACCAGCGCGACCAGCACGAGCACCGCGACCGCTTCGGTCGCGATCGCGTCATGCGCCAGGATGAGCCTGCCGACAGCGGCCACGTCAAACGCTCCCCCATAAAAGGTCGCGGGCGAGAAATCGCCGCGAAACGCCGAGTACGCGAGCAGGGCGAGCAGGGTGCCGGCACCGATCGAGCCGACCTGTCTCCAGTTCGGGTGCTGGACGTCTTCCAGCGGGCGATTCCTGGGGTTTGCGAACAGCCAGGCCGCACCCCCGTAGCAGAGCAGCGCAACCGCCGCGGCGAAGCCCGCCGAAAGCGCGGTGTAGATGCCCGCCAGGCCCACTCCAGTGATTCCCAACGCAGCGGCGCGTGGACCTCGTGAAGGCAGCAGCGCCGCCCCAAGCCCGCCGGCCAGCGAGATGCCAGAGGACACGTAGAAACCAATCGCGTGGAGAGAGTCCATGGACGACACTCCGTGATGATTGAGAGCGGCTTTACGCGCCGGTGTTCCGATTACCGGCCCGGCTCGCGCCAAGCATACAGAATGCCCGCTCCGGCAATTGCCGCGACGGCGGCCGCCGCGACCACGCTGGCGGTGCCCGGTGTGACCAGGTATGCGGCGTATCCAAAGGCCGCCAGGACCGCCAGCCAGGCGAATGCGACTACGACGGCTGCGACCCGGCGCAGGTCCCACCGTCCCAGAGCCCGCGAGAATGTCGACATGGCCGCAGTATCGCAGGGGCTGATTGAGTTCGCCAACCACTTCCGCCAGCCGCCGGCGCCCGGCGTCGAGGTCATCGAGACCCCGCGTTACCGGATCACGATCGTGCAGGACTACCCGATCCCCGGGCCGAACGCCGCGTCATGGATCAGCTGCCGTCCGGAGGAATCGAATCAAGTGATTGATGAGGTGCGCGAGGTCTTCGCGGCGCGCCGACTTCCCTTCATGTGGATCCTGAACCCTGAGATCGAGCCCAAGGCTTTTCCCCGCTATCTCGCAGCGCGCGCGGTGCACCCGGATCCGACGGCGCCCGAGAGCGCGGTGATGGTGCTCCCGGTCGAAGCCTCGATCGAGTCCCCTCGCATCGAGGGCCTCGAGATGCGTGACGCCCTCGCCGACGCGGAGTCGTTTCGCAGTGCGGATGCGGTGAACGCAGAGGCCTTCGGCGACGCGGCGCGCGGCGTGACGGCGGAACAGCGGGCCGGGCAGGAGCGGCGGCGCCAGGACCAGATCGCCGCCCGCAACCGGCGCGTCCTGCTGGCTACGATCGACGGCGAGCCGGCCGGGAGCTCAGGCATGACCCTCTTCCCGGAGGGCGCGATCATCAACGGCGGCGCGGTGCGCGAGAAGTTCCGCGGCCGCGGCATCTACCGCGCGATGGTGGCCGAACGGCTCCGGATGGCCCGAGAGGCCGGCACCGCCGGCCTCGTCGTGTGGGGCGGCCCGATGTCGGCCCCGATCCTGAGCAAGCTTGGTTTCGAGAAGGTCGGCTGGCGGCGCTTCTACCTCGATCTGTCTACGGCACCGGTAGGTTCTTTCCGTACCCCAGGATCCAAAAGCACGAAATCGCCCCCAGAATTCGGTGCCTTTGGCGCGAAAAGCACGTAATCGAGCAGCTAAGCCAGCGATTCCTCCCACGCCCGGTGGAGTGAGCCGTACCGCCCCTCGTTCCCGCGCAATTCCGCCGGCGATCCGTCCTCCACGATCCGCCCGGCGTCGATCACCAGCACCCGATCTGCGATCTCTACGGTCGACAGCCGGTGGGCGATGATGACGGCCGTCCGCCCGCGCAGCAGAGTGCGCAGCGCTCGCTGCACCAACCGCTCCGAAGGCAAATCGAGCGACGACGTCGCCTCGTCCAGGATCAGCACCCGCGGGTCGGCGAGAAACGCACGCGCGAACGCCACCAGCTGGCGCTGCCCCGACGACAACCGAACTCCACGACGGCGCACGTCGGTGTCATACCCGTTCGGCATGGCGGCGATGAAGTCGTGCGCTCCGATCGCCCGCGCGGCAGCCTCCATCTCCTCTCGCGTCGCCGACGGCCGCCCGAACAGGATGTTGTCCCCCACCGTGCCCGAGAACAGAAAGCTCTCCTGCGTGACCATCGCGATCGCCCGCCGCAGATCTGCGACATCGATCGAACGCAGGTCGACCCCGTCCAGGGTCACGCGCCCCGACGTCGGGTCGTAGAACCGTGCGATCAGCCGGGCCATAGTCGTCTTGCCGGCGCCCGTCTCCCCTACCAGCGCGACGATCTGCCCCGCCGGCACGCTGAAGTCCATGTCGAGCAGCACCGGCCTTTCGCGATACGCAAACATCACGTGCTCGAACGCGATCGCGCCGCGCACGTCGCTCAACACAACAGGAGGAGCCGGTTCCGGCACCGTCGGCGCCTCCTCGAGCACCCCGGCCAGCTTCTCCAGCGCGGCGCCGGCCGCCTGGAACACGTTGTAGAACTGCGACAGCTCCTGCATCGGGTCGAAGAACTGGCGCAGATACAGCACGAACGCGGTCAGCACGCCCAGAGTCAGCTGGCCCTGAACCACCAGGTATCCGCCGTACAGCAGCACCGCGGCCGTGGTCAACCGGCCCAGAAGGTTGATCGCCGGCCCATACGTCGACACCAGCCGGTTCGACCAGATGTTGGCGTCCCTGTAGCGCGCGTTGACGTCCTCGAAGATCTCCTGGTTGCGCGGCTCGCGCCGGAACGCGTGCACCGCGCGGATGCCGCCCAGAGACTCCACGTAGTGCACGATCACGAGCACGATTGCCCGCCGCACCGACCGGTATGCGCGCGCCGAGTTGACCCGGAACCACCACGTCAGCGCGAGCACGAGCGGCATCGCGATCAGCGTCACCACACCGAGCCGCACGTCGAGGCGCAGCAGGATCACGGTGATCGCCACCACCGAGATCACCGACGTGATCACCGATGTCAGACCAGTCGCCAGCAGCTCGTTCAGTGCGTCGATGTCTGACGTGAGCCTGGAGATGATGCGCCCGGACGTGTACCGCTCATAGAACGACAGAGACAGCTCCTGCACGTGGGCGAAGAGCATCCGCCGCAGATCGAACAGGACGTCGGCGCCGATCCGCCCCATGACGCGAAGGAACGCATAGTTCGCAGCGGCGTTGACCACCAGCGCGACGAGAAGCGCGCCCACGATGAGGAGCAGCGCGCTCAGGTTTCCGTGCGCGCCAGGTCGGATGCCCTTGTCGATGCCCACGCCGACCAGGTACGGGAGTGACAGGTAGGCGGCCGACCGCACCACGATGAGCCCGATGGCGATGGCGATCGCAGTCCGGTATGGGCGCGCGAGCGATCCCAGGAGCCGCCGGCTCCGCCGGCGCAGCAGCCCCGCGACGCTCGCCGAGAATTCGTCGACTTCCTCCGCGGCTACCCCGCGCCACCGATCGGCGACGGCGCTCACGCTGGTACCTCCTCGTAGCGCTGCGACAGCAGCGACCTGTACAGCTCGTTCGTCCGCATCAGCTCCCGGTGCGTGCCGACCGCGGCCACCATCCCGCCGTCGATCAGTGCGACGCGGTCCGCCAGCGCCAGCGTCGAAGGCCGGTGCACCACCAGCAATCCCGTCGCCCCCTCGAGCACGCGAGCCAGCGACTCCTCGATCACCGCCTCGGTGTGCACGTCGACCGACGACAGCGGGTCGTCCAGCACCAGCACCGGCGGCGAGCCCAGCACCGCCCGCGCCAGGGCCAGCCTCTGGCGCTGGCCGCCTGACAGCGTGTACCCCTGCTCGCCCACCCGCGTCTCGAGCCCCCACGGCAGGTCCCAGACGAACCCCGCCTGCGCAATGTCGATCGCACGCTTCAAGTCCTGGTCGGAGGTGAACGGACGACCCATGACCAGGTTTTCGTGCACCGACGCGGAAAACAGAATTGGGTCTTCGAACGCGAACCCGATGTGCGATCGCAGCGAACGCAACAGGATGTCGCGCACGTCCACGCCGTCGAGCAGCACCGCGCCTTCTGACACGTCGTAGAGACGTGGCATGAGATGGGCCAGCGATGTCTTGCCGCTACCCGTGCGCCCTACGAGACCCACCGTCTCCCCCGGCTCGACGACGAGGTTCAGGTCGCGCAGAATCCACTCGTCCGACTTCGGATACTTGAAACCGACGCCTCGAAACTCGACCCGCCCGGAAACGTTCGGCAGCGCCCGCGCATGCGGCCGGTCAGCGATCTCCGCTCGCGAGTCAAGGACTTCCTCGAGCCGCTGCGCCGCCGTCTTGCACTCCTCGCTCATCGACAGCACCCAGCCGATCGCGTCCATCGGCCAGATGAGCATGAAGACGTAGTTCATGAACGCGACCAGGCCGCCGATAGTCAGCCGGCCCTGGGTCACGCTCACGCCTCCCAGCAGCAGAACCGCGGCCAACGACAGGTAAGGCAGCAGCGTCAGCTCGGTCCACACCTCGGCCCGGGCCGTAACGCCCTTCAGGCTGGTAGCGCGAATTGCCCGCGCCTGGTCCTCGAACCGCTTCTGCATCAGGGGCATGCGGCCGAACGCCTTGATGATTCGCACTCCGGTCGCCATCTCCTCGATGGTCGTCGTCAGGTCGCCCCCCAGGTCCTGCAGCCGCCGCGCGATGACGCGGTACTTGTCCTGAAAGATCTTGCTGAGGAACGCGATGGGGATCAGGAACACGACCACGACGAGCGCCAGCTGCCAGTCCAGCTGCAGCATCAGCAGGAGAACGACCGCAAACGTCACGACCGTTTGCAGAAACCAGATCAGCCCAAAGCTGACGAAGCGCCGCACCGTCGCGATGTCCGCGATGGCGCGCGACAGCAGCTGACCCGACTGCCAGTTGTCGTGAAACGAGACCTGCAGGCCCTGCAGGTGGGCGTAGAAGTCGTCGCGCAGGTCGGTCTCCATGTGCAGGGACGCGACGCCCGAGTAGATGCGACGTAGGGCGATGAATGCGAACTCCAAGAGCCCGATCAGCACCAGCACTCCTGCCAGAACGAAAAGGCGAGTCGTGTCGCGATGGGTGATCGGGCCGTCGATGATGTACTGGATCACCTTCGGGATCGAAGCGGCCGCGGCAAGGCTTCCCAGCTGGGAGAGACCGAACACGACCACCATCCATGCGTACGGCCGCAGGTACGGCACGTAGCGCTTGAGCGCCAGAAGACCCAAGGAGGAACCCTTCGCGCCCGTTTCAAGGCGCAGTGAAGAAACCGATTCGCGGGGCGACTAGTTTACGCGCGCCACCAGGAACTTCGTGATATCGGGAATGAGGACACCGGACGAGGTCACTTCGAAGCCCTGTCGCGACAGTCGATCCGATAGCTCCTCGGCCGAGAACGAGATGGTGTCTGCACGCGAAGCGATATACGAGAGAAACCACAGGGCTGCTTCCCTGGGCCCGTTGCGGTCGGCGTCAAGCATGAAGTCATGGATAACGAGCCGTCCGCCTCGCCTCAAGGCAGCTTTCGCCTTTTGAAGCACCAGGTTGATCTCCGTCTCTCCGACGGCGCTCAAGAGGTACGACATCAGAACCACGTCGAACCCGCCGGGCCACTCGATTTCGAGGGCATCCCCAGCGATCAGCCTGATTCGATCTTCCAGGCCCGCTTCCGCGACGAACTGCTTGGCCAGGGCGATGACTGTAGGGAAGTCGATGATCGTCGCGTCAAGCTCATATCGGCGGCAGAGGGCGATCGACATGGCGCCGGTGCCTCCGCCCACGTCGAGCAGCATCCTCGCTCCCACGAGATCGACTGCTCGCGACAGGAGCACGGCTGGGCCGGACGAACCCTGGTGCTGGGCTATGGAGAAGACAGCCGCCTCGTCAGGATCTTCGATCAGCGAATAGATGGATTGGCCGGGACGTCCGTTGAGACCATCGCCCAACCGTTCAAAGGCCGGATAGATCTGCTTGTCGATCTGGAGCCGGTAATAGTCCCCGAAGTAATCCCGAGCGCCGCGGACGAGGTAGCGCGCCGCTGCCGGGGAGTTCGAATACCGAGCATCTTCATGGGCGATCAGCCCCAACGCAGTCAGGGCGGCCAGAAGGGTCGACAACCGATGCTCGGCGACGCCAAGCTTCTGACTCAATTCGGCCGTGCTGTTGATGCCCCTGTCGATGTGGCCGAAGAGGTCTACATCAAGCGCGGTAAACAGAGCCTTCGAGGCCATGAAGCCGTATGCGAGTCGCGATATGTCTCGCACGTCGGTGATGGGTGACACGTCACGATTGGCTGCGGTTTTGCTAACCAGCGAGATCTCGCATCGACACCATGCCGACGACCTTGCCGTTCTCGACCACCGGCAGATGACGGAATCCGTTGTCGAGCATCGTCTTCAGTGCGTCATCGGCGTCGGCGTCGGGGGTGACGGTCTTGGGATCGTGCGTCATCCACGACACGATCTCGTGGCGTGGCGCGTCATGGGACAGGGACAGCGCGCGGACCGTGTCGCGCTCGGTGAAGATGCCGAGCAGCTTTTCCCCCTCCATGACCAGGACCGAGCCGACTCTGTTCTGCGCCATCACCGCCACCGCCTCGCCGACGGTGTCCGTCGGTCCGACCGTGTGAAGTTTGGTCTTCATCACGTCGCGGATCTGCCCCACCGGCCAATCCTATGCCTGCGGCGGAAAACTGGCCAGCAGCGCGGTGGCCCCGACGACAACCACCGCGGCGGCCGCCTCCAAGCGCGCCGCTCCGAATCCCCGGCGCCACACCGCGGACAGGGCCAGCATGACCCCGACTCCGGCCCCCTTCAGCACGAGAACGATCCCGTAGGTCGTGGTCCACAGGTCGCTGAATCCGTTCACCTGCTCGGTGGCGCGCAGGAGGCCTGTGAGCGCGGTGATGGCGAAGGCGATAATGGCGACGCGTCCGAAACGCTCGAGCAGCGATCGCGCCTCGCCGGACGTCCACCCCTCCGGCGGCCGCAGGCTCGCGAGGGCGAGGATCCCGCCCCCCCACATCCCGGCCGACAGCACGTGCAGCACGTCTGCGAACTGGGCACCCGCGCCAGTCGCGTGGCCGGCCACCGCAAGCAAAGCCGCCGCGAGTACGGCGAATGGCGCGACGTATGGATTGCCGCGCACACAAAGCGTCAACGCCACGCCCTCGGCGGCCACGCGCGCCGCGACCGGCAGCGTCGGATCGCCGACGAACAATCCCAGGCCGCCCACGAACGCGGCCGCAAACGCGATGTGCATCGGGGGATTCGCCCAGGCGATGCGCGGCGTCTGCCGGCCGAGGCGTCTGACCACAAATGATCCGAGCCCGCCCAGCAGCCCGAGATACTCGAGCCAGTGGAACGCCGCAGCGACGACTTCAGGCGGCCGCGATTATGCCCCCGCCAAGTACACGTGTCCCGGCGTACATCACGGCCGCCTGCCCCGGCGCGGCGCCAAGGAAAGCCTCCTCGAGCTTGAGCTTGCCGCCCTCATAAACGGCCGCGATGGCGGGCGCGTGATAGCGGAGTCGCGCCTCGCACAACAGCGGCTCCGCCGCGGCCCCGTTGATGAACGTCACGTTCTCGAGTGAGACGTCTGTGACACGTAGCTCCTCGCGCCGGCCCACGACGATGCGATTCGCCGGCGCGTCGACACGCAGCACATACCACGGTCCCGGCTCGGCAAGGTCGCCGAAGCCGCTGCGCTGGCCGACGGTATACAGCGCCGTCCCCCGATGCGTGCCAAGCTCGCGACCGTTCGTGTCGACCACGGCGCCTCCCCGCACCGGCAAACGCGAGGCGAGGTAGCGCGCGGTCTCGCCGCGCGGCACGAAGCAGATCTCCTGGCTCTCCGCCTTGTTCGCCACGGGTAGGTCGAACTCGCGCGCGTGCTCACGGACCTCGGGCTTGGTCATCCCGCCGAGCGGGAAGACGATGCGCGCCAGCCGTGCGCGATCGAGGTGGTAGAGCATGTACGACTGGTCCTTCGCAGGATCGACTGCGGCGTGCAGCTCCGGTCCCTCCGGCCCGCGCACGATGCGCGCGTAATGACCCGTCGCGAGCCGGTCGAACCCAAGCTCGAGCACCCGCGACAGCATCAGGTCGAAGCGGACGAATGCGTTGCACCGAACGCACGGATTCGGGGTGCGGCCGGCCAGGTAGTCACGGTGGAACGGCTCAATCACGCGCTCGCCGAACTCGCGCTCCAGGTTCCAGCAGTAATAAGGAACGTCGAGCAGGCTCGCGACCCGGCGCGCATCCTCGACGGCCGACAGCGAGCAGCACCCGCCGTGGCGCGCGACCTCGTCCGAGTCATCGCGCGGCCACTGCTGGAGCGTGATTCCCACCACGTCGTGGCCCTGCGCCTGCAGCAGCGCGGCGGCAACGGACGAATCGACGCCGCCCGACATGGCGACCGCGATCCTCACCGGCCGCTCTCGGCGATGTCGTGAGCGACGATCTCCGCGTCCTCTCCCACGCCATACAGGACGGCCGACTGCGCCTTGCGCTGGAAGTGCACGCCCATGAAGTACAAGCCTGGCACAGGGCTTCTGCCATCCACCTGGACTGGGAATCCCATTTCGTCGAAAACTGGGAAGTGCATCCAGCGGTAGTCCGGTCGAAAACCCGTGGTCCAGAGCACGGTCGCGATGCCTTCGCGCGCGATGTCGAGCTCTGTTCGGCTCTCGACCCTCAGCGGCGGCGGCATCTGCCACGGAACGGGCTCGCCTCGCTTCTCGCAGAGCGCGACGATGCGGTCCCTGAAAACGTTGCTCATGTTGTCGCCTGCGTCGAGGCTCGGCGACAGGTCGTCTACAAAATGCAGCTGGCCGTCCTCGGCGCCTTCATACCGGCCGAGCAGCTCGACTCCCATCGCGTGCAGGGTGCGCAGATGGAGGTCATGGCCCCCACCTTGCCCTGTCGCCAGCGGGTTGCTGATCAGGCGCCCGGCGGGTGATGGCAGGTCGCGGAGCGTGCGGTTCCACCAGCCGCTTTCGAGAGCCCACCACACCAGGTCGTGGCCGCCCATCCGGCGCGGAGCCCAGGGGGCTCGGCCGCAGGAGAGGAAGACCTTGCGGCCGGCTTCGTGCAGCTCCTCGGCCAGCTGGCATCCGGTCTGCCCGCTGCCAACGACAAGCACCGCTCCTGACGGGATCGCGTTTGGGTTGCGGTACTCCTCGGCGAGTAGCTGCGTCACGGTTGGCGGAATCTGGTCGGCGTTCACCGGTCGGTGCGCGCGCTGGTAGCCGCCCGTTGCGACCACGACCGTTCGCGCGCGCAGCTTGCGCTCGGGCATCGTCAGCACGAACCCGTCGCCGTCGGCATCCAGCGCGGTGACGCTGCAACCTTGCTCGACCGGCGCCAGGAACGAACGGGCCCAACGTTCGAGGTGGTCGACCAGCTCGTCGCGGGGCATGAAGCCCTCGGCATCGGGCCCTTGATATTCGCCGCCGGGAAGCTTCACGGTCCAGTTCGGAGTGACGATGCAGAACGAGTCCCAGCGCCGCGAGCGCCAGGTCTCGGCCACCCGCCCGGCCTCGAGGACCACGTGCTCGACGCCGGCGTGCTTCAGGTGGTAGCTGGTCGCGAGGCCGGCCTGGCCCGCGCCGATGATGGCGACATTCACGTCCACGCCCGATAGTTAAGGCCATGGCGCTGAGCGACGTGCAGGCGGGCCGGATCGGCGAGTACCTGCTCGCGGTGTACGCGATGCTCACGTCGGGTGGCGAGCTGGTCCCGTTTCAGGTCGACGCCGACGACGACCACCGCGACCTGGTCGTCGCGGTCAAAGGCAAGAGCGCGTTCGCGTCGCTGCAGGCCAAGGCGTGCTTCGAGCTTGGGGCGTCTGGATTCGTGCAATCGAACGCGACGTATTTCGAGAGGTCGATCCCGCGCGACCCGTCTTGGATCTATATCGTCGTGCTGGTCCTGGAGTTGGCGCCGGTCGTGTGGTGGATTGTGCCCGCGCCGGACTTCAACCGCCTCACGACTCACTCCCCGGCGCGAAGTGGCCGCGAGGTGGAGCTGCACTTTCGCGCCTTTCCGGACCGCGACGACGCGTTTGCGCCATTCCGCGTTCAGACCAAGGATCTGGGCCCACGCCTCCTCGAGCTGATCAATGCGCTGCCGCCGGCGACGAAGCCGCTACCCGGCGCTCATCTGGTGATGGCTACTCGACCAGATCGCCTTCGGCAGGCTCGACCTTGACCCCGCGCGACTCGAGGTATTCCACGCCCTTGTCGAGCTCGTCGGGTTCGCCGGACACCTCGAGCAGGACCCAGCCCTGGTCGCGTGTGACGTCAGCGCGGCGGATGTTCGTGACGATCTCGAACTTGCGGCCGAGCTGATAGATCACCGGCTCCTTCACCAGCGAAGGTCCGAAGATCAGCTTCAAGCGTCGCCTCCCCATTGGCGCGAGTGTAGCCTGGATCACATTGACTGTGAAGAGGATGGTGGAGGCGCGCCAGGGTGACCTGATTGAAGCGCGTGGTTGCGGTAAATGCTTGACAAAAGAACTGATGTTTGACACAATACCAGCGATGATCGACACCACCTGGCGCTACGACTGCGTCAGCGATGAGAACCAGGCGCGGGCGCAGGAGCTGGAACTCACCATCGGCGGGTTCTCCGCCCAGGCCCACGCCGCGATGGCCAGGGTTGCCATCGCTTCGGCGGAGTTCGATGACATGGCCGGCTGGGGCGGTGGCGGGATCAGGTCATTCGAGCACTGGCTGAGCATCAACTCGGGTTTTGGTACTCACAGCGGAAAAGAGTTGCTGCGAGTGGGCCACGCGCTGAAGGTCCTGCCGCGGATCGCGGAGGCATTCGCCGCCGGACGTCTGTCCTTTGACAAGGTCCGCGAGGTTACGACCGTTGCCACCCCCGACACGGACGAGCTCATGCTGGATATCGCCCTTGGGGCGTCCGGGTCTCAACTGGCGCGAATATGCCACTCGCTGCGCCGGATGGTGTCGCAGGAGAGGGATCGTAAGCAGCTTGCCGAGCGTGGTTTGTGGTCGTACCTCGAAGAGGACGGCATGATGCGCGTCGTCGCCAGGCTGGCTGCCGAAGACGGTCAGCTCGTGATGGCGGCGATCGAATCGATCACGGGATCGAAGCCACTGCCTGACGATTCGGACGGCGCCGTGCCCGACCCCGCGGAGGATCGTTGGGCGGCCTGCCGCGCCGACGCTCTCGTGGCAATGGCCGAGCACGTGATGTCAGGCGGCGCCACCAACCTCGTCGCGACGGGTGAGTCGCATCAGGTAGTCGTGCACGTCGATGTCGGAGTGCTCACAGGCGAAACGCCAGACGGTGTCTGCCAGCTGGAGAACAGCACGCCTCTGTCGGCGGCCATCGCGCGGCGACTCGGCTGCGACGCGCAGATAGTTCCTTTGCTCGAGCGAGGCCGCTTGCCGATCGACGTCGGACGCAAGCAACGAGCCACGCCGGACCGCCTGCGCCGTGCGCTCGAGGCGCGTGACCGATTCTGTCGCTACCCGAGCTGCGGCGTCCCGGCGCATCGCACTCACGCGCTTCACCATCAGCACTGGGTCGATGGCGGGCGGACGACGCTGGCCAACATGATCCTGCTCTGTGGCTTTCACCATCGCCGGTATCACGACGGGGCGTTTCGAATCGTCAAGGTAGAAGACGGTTACCGGTTTGAGACAAACCACGGAGTCGCGATCGGAGATGCGCGCGATTTCGCACCGATGCAGCCTGCCGTCCCGCTTCAGAGCGCGCGAGCGGAATGGGGCGGCGCACCTTTGGAATTCGACCACACGATGTGGCTCCTGGGCCAGGAATTTCCGGCCCCAGAGACCCGGGCCGGGCCGAACTAGCCCCCGCAGAGGCGGCGGAGGCTGTGCGCCGCGAGCTAGAGCGTTAGCCCACAGCCCCCCGCCACCGCCGGCACGATCGCGATCTCGTCCGTCTCCCCCACTCGAGCGCCGAGGCCCGAGCCCAGCCTGACGTCCTCGTCGTTCAGATACACGTTCACGAACTGGCGCAGGTCGCCGTTCTCGTCCAGCAGCCGGTCCTTGAAACCCGGGTACCGCGCCTCCAGCGCCTCGATCGCGCCCGCCAGGTCGGTCGCATCCACGTCCACCGTGACCCGTCCGTCAGACAGGCGGCGCAGCGGGCCGGGAATCCGAAACTGAGCCATACCTCTAAATGTTCACCTTTTCGCGAAACGACCTCATCGTCGGTTCTATTTCCACGCGCCGGGCGTGGCCGTTCGCGGAAGTCAAAACGTCCGCCGTCTTGAACCCGTGCCCAGTCACGTACGCGACCACGACTTCGTCGCCCCGCCACCGACCCGCGCGCGCCAGCTTGGCAAGAACCCCGATCGTGACGCCTCCGGCGGTCTCGGTGAAGATCCCCTCCGTGCGCGCCAGCAATCGGATGGCGTCGACTATCTCCTCCTCGGTCACCGCTTCCACCACGCCGCCCGTCTCCCGCGCGATGCGGTTCACGTAAACCCCATCCGAAGGGTTGCCGATCGCGATCGACCGCGCGATCGTGTTTGGCTTCACGGGCAGCACACGGTCGGGAGTATCGGAGTGGAATGCGTTGTACACCGGCGCGCACCCCAACGCCTGGGCGCCGGTGAAAGCAGGCACGCGGTCGGAGCGCACGAGACCGAAATCGAGAAGCTCGCGCACCGCTTGCCGGTGGCGCACGAACTGGCACCCGCTCGCGATCGGAATGATGATCTCGTCCGGCAGCTCCCACCCCAGCTGCTCCGCTGTCTCGAACGTCAGCGTCTTCGACCCCTCCGCGTAGAACGGCCTGATGTTGATGTTGCAGAACGCCCACGGCGTTGACTCGATCAGCTGGCTGCACAGCCGGTTCACCTCGTCGTAGTTGCCGCGCACCGCGACGATGTTGGGGTCGAAGACAGAGATGCTCGACACCTTCTGCGGCTCGAGGTCGACGGGTATGAAAACGAAACACTCCAGTCCCGCCCGCGCCGCGTAGGCGGCGACCGCGTTCGCCAGGTTGCCTGTCGACGCGCACGCGATCGTCTCGAACCCATGCGCGCGTGCCCAGCTGATTGCCACCGACACCACGCGGTCCTTGAACGAGTTGGTTGGATTCATGCTGTCGTTCTTGAGGTAGAGGTTGCGCAGCCCGAGCTCGGCGCCGAGGCGCTCGGCCTTCACTAGAGGCGTGAGCCCCTCACCCAGCGTCACCACCGCGACCGAGTCCTCGATCGGCAGCAGGTCGCGATACCGCCACATGGATTTCGGGCCGTCCTCGATTCGCGCCCGCGAAACGACCTTCTTCAGCTCCGCCTGGTCATAGACGGCGTCGAGCGGGCCGAAGCACATCTCGCAGACGTGCGCCGCCTGGAGCTCGTACTCCGCGCCGCATTCGCGGCAGCGAAGACCGATGACCTTGGGCATTGCGGCTCAGTTTAGAGAGGGGTGATCCGCAGCCACCACGAATAGGTATCGCCCGGCGCCAGCTCGGATCTGGTCCACGACGGCTCGACGGCGATCTGCCGGTAGCCACCAAGGTCGCCGTTGCAGGCCCAGATCGCCACGTCTGGCGCCAGGTTCAGATCCCAATCGACCTGCACGGCCGCTCCCGATCTCCACCTCAAGCTGACCCGGTCGAGTGACCCTCGAGGCAGGAACACCTTCGTGCTCGCGCCTTCCCCCAGAGGTGGCAGCCGCGCGCTGACCTCCATGTTGGGCTCGTACTTGAAGAGTGGGTGCGCGCACCAGTACGCGGGTTGGGGCACGTCGCCGACGTTGCGATATCGGTAATTCACCACCACGACCTCACCCAGCGAGATCCGTCGCTCCAGCTCCCACGGCACGAGCCGCCCCGCGCATCTCATGCGCTCGTCGTCGAGCACCTCCCAAGGCAGCCGCCACGCCTCCCCGTGATCGGGCAGAGTGTCGGTCGGCTCGAGGTTCGGCACCATCTCGTCCCACCCGAACGCGCCGCCCTCGACAAATCCAGACGCGGTAGGCTGGTCGACTCCGATGCCCTGCTCCAGGAGCTCCTCGCCGTCGAGGCGCAAGGAAACAATCCGCCCCCCGCGCTCGGGCCGGATCTCGAGATTCCATCGCTGGTCGGCCATCCTCATCGCGGCGCCGATGCTAATCGCAGCCGCGTGTGGAGGAAAGACGAGCCAGGCCCACCCATCGCCAACCCCGACGGCCCTCGAGTCGCCCGTAATCGCGAGCCCGGAGCCAGCCCCCAGCCCCACTCCGCCACACATCTTCCTGATCGTCATGGAGAATCGCTCCGCCAGCCAGGCCATCGCCGGCAGCTACACGTCCCAGCTTGCCGCGAAGTACGGCGTGGCCACCAACTACCGCGGCATCATGCATCCGAGCCTGCCGAACTACCTCGCCATGACCTCAGGCAGCACGTGGGGCGTCACCGACGACGGGTGGCACGAACTGCCCGCGGGCGGTCTCGGCTCGCAGCTCACCGCGGCCGGCATCGACTGGCGCGCGTACATGGAAGGAATGACCGCCGGTTGCTTCCGCAACGGCAACGGCTACGCTCTCAAGCACAACCCCTTCGCCTACTACGGGGGCGCCTGCCCAGACCAGATCGTGCCGTTCAGCCAGTTCGCGAGCGACATGTCCGGCGACGTTCCGCGCTTCGTCTGGATCACGCCCAACCAGTGCCACAGCGGACACGACTGCTCCACCGAGACAGCTGACGCGTGGCTCGCGAACACCGTACCCACGATCCTGGGCTCCAGCGCCTGGCAGGACAACGGCGTGCTGCTCATCACCTGGGACGAGGGCGAGGACAGCGCCAACTCCGTACTCACACTGGTCGTTCACAACGACCCCGTCAACCACACGAGCGCGAAGGCTTACAACCACTACTCGCTGCTCGCGACCATCGAAGACCGGCTCGGGCTCGCCCGCCTTGGCGCCGCCGCCGATGCCGGCGCCATGACCGACCTGCTCGCTACGAAACCGCCGCCGCGCTTACGGTCTCTGTCCGGTATGTGATCGAGTCGAGAAACGCTTGGTCGACTTTCACGCCGAGGCCTGGTCCGCTCGGCACCTTCAAGCGGCCGTCGTGCAGCACGAACGGCTCGGTGATGTCGCGGTGGAAGTAGCGGTCCGACGCTGAGGTGTCGCCGGGCAGGGTGAAGCCCGGCATGGCCGCCATCGCCACGTTGCCGGCGCGCCCGATCCCGGTCTCGAGCATGCCGCCCATCCACACCCGCACCCCGGCCTCGACGCACAGGTCGTGGATCTTGCGCGCCTCCAGGTAGCCGCCCACCCGGCCCGGTTTGATGTTGATGACGCTGCACGCGCCGAGCTCGATCGCGTCCGTCGCAGCTTGCGCCGACGTGATCGACTCGTCCAGGCAGATCGGCGTGCGCACCGTCATCGCCAGCTTGGCGTGCGCCAGCATCTGCTCTTCCGGCAGCGGCTGCTCGATGAGCAGCAGGTCGAACTGGTCGAGCTCGGCGAGATGCTGCGCGTCGGCCAGCGTATAGGCGGTGTTGGCGTCGACCTGCAGCGGCACACGGCCGAACCGATCCCGCACTGCGCGCACCGGCTCGACGTCCCAGCCCGGCTTGATCTTCAGCTTGATCCGGCGGTAGCCCTGGTCGAGGTAGTCCCCCACAGTCGTCAGCAGCGCGGCGACTGAGGGCTGGATGCCCACCGAGACGCCACAGTCCACCTCGGGTTGCGTCGCGCCGAAGAAGCGCGCGAACGACTCGCCGCGCGACCGCAGCTCCGCATCGAGCACGGCCATCTCGATCGCGGCCTTCGCCATTGGGTGGCCGCGCACCGGCTGCAGCAGGCGCGGCACATTGGCGGCAGCCAGCTCGCGGTCCAGCAGGCGGCCGATCAGGTGATTGATCAGCACGTGCTGGGCGCCGTCGACGTACTCAGACGAGTAGTCGGGCCCGGCGCCCGCGACGCACTCACCCCAACCCTCGCCGGCGTCTGTGACCGCCTTGAGCATCAGCACGTCGCGATCGGTCTGCACGCCGAACGACGTCTCGAAAGGCGCCACCAGGGGCAGCCTGATCCGGCGCAGCTCCACCGCCTCGAGCTTCATGCGGTCAGCGTATCGAGCCGGGACACGTCGTCGGCGGCCAGGCTGAGATCTGCGGCCGCCACGTTCTCCTCCAGCTGCGCCACGCTGGAGGCGCCCGGTATCGCGACGACGTTCGGCTTCTGCACCAGCCAGGCGAGGGCGACCTGCGCCGGCGTCGCTCGGTGCGTCGATCCGATCTCGCGCAGCTCGGCCAGCAGAGGTTCGCGGCGGGCGAGCGCAGTGGAGCTGAAGTCGGCCCGGAACCGGCGAAAGTTGCTCGGCGTCGCCGTCTGGTATTTGCCCGAAAGCAGGCCTTGACCCAGTGGGCTGTACGCGATGACGATGCGGCCGTGGCGCTGGGCCCACGGCACCAGCGCTCGCTCTGGTCCGCGGTCGAGGAGGCTGAACCTCACCTGGTTGCTGAGCACCGCGCTGCCCAGCGCCGCCTCGCACGCCTGCCACTGGGCGAGGCTGTGGTTGCTGACTCCCGCGTGCCGGATCAAACCCTCCTCGAGCAGCTGCTTGAAGCGTGGCATCGTCGACCGAGGCGGAAAAAGTACGCTCGGCCAGTGCTGTTGATACAGGTCCACGTGGTCGACGCCGAGCCTGCGCAGGCTGCGCCGGGCGCGAAAGTGTGTCGTTAACGGAAGGCCGATCGGGAATAGCTTGGTCGCGAGGAAGACCTCATCGCGGCGCGCGCGTATGGCGCGGCCCACGATGCGCTCCGAGCGGCCAAGACCATAGATCTCCGCGGTGTCGATCAGGTTGACGCCGCCCTCCAGCGCCCGGCGAACGATCTCGCCCGCGACCCGGTCGTTGTAGTCGCGCCCGTAGCCCCATTCCGTGGAGCCGAACTGCCACGTGCCCAGCCCGATGACCGAGACGCGAGCCCCGCCGACCTCGGCGTATCTCAACCGGCGAGCCGGTCGTAGACGATCTGCGACCACGACTCCATCTGCAGATAGAGCCTTCGCATCTCCTCCAGGGTCAGCAGCTCACCGCCGAGCTTCTTGGTCTCACGGATGGCGATGTTCGCGGTGTCGCC
>DATEGC010000115.1:0-4432 GCA_035280285.1 Candidatus Dormiibacterota bacterium
GCCCAGCCGCGCGTTCAGGGTGCGCGCCTCGGTCGCATCAGGTTCAATCGAGTCGGATATCGAGGCAACAACCCGCAAGTTATGTGCGCTGAGCAGCCTCCGTTGCGGGGCGGCGATCATGCGCAAGGCGAGATCGGCCGAAGGCAGTCCAGCGGCAACACGGTGCTCCAGCGTCTCGCAAAGCAACTTCACGTCAGCACCCGCCGCGGCTTCAATCGCTTTGGCTACCGCCGCGTGAAGCCGGCGGCTCACGTCTATTGGTAGGTCGGCGACAACTGCGTCACGGATCAAGTCGTGAGCAAGCTGAAGGCTTGCGGCAACCTCGAGAGCCAGTCCGGCGCCCACCAGGTCTCGGGATGCGTACAGAACGCGCTCCGCGGGCCAGTCAAGGGCATAGGCGATCTCGCTGACACTGAACGGCCGCGCGGCGACAGCCAGGGTGGCGAGCAATTCCCCTGCGTCGCCGCTCAGCGAGCCCAGTCGCTCGGCGATCAGGCCCGCAGCCGCGCGCTGTCCACCCTGGCGGGCCAGCGCATGCAGCCAGAACGGCGATCCATGGGCCCTTCGCCAGAGCTGCACGGCGTCGGCATCACTCAGGCTCAGCTCGACTGCGCGAGCGAGCGCAACGCCCTCTTCAAGCGAGAGAGGGCCCAGGGAGATCGCGGTTCGTCGTTCGTCAGGGAGCCTCCCTTCGAGGCTCGCACGAATTGCGGATGTCGCCCGACCGGGGCGACCGCACGCAACAACAATAAGGTGTTGACGAGCCGCCTCCGCGGCACCCAGCAGGTAGTGGACAAGCGCCTCCGAGCGCTCATCGAACCACTGCAGGTCGTCCGCTGCCAGCAGCAACGGACCAAGAACCGATAGTGCCCGATGAGCAGCTTCGAATATCCGTACAGGGTCACGAGCTGCCGCCCGCGTGTCCCCAAAGACGAGGTCGTTCAGCCTCTGGCCATGCTCCGGCGCCGTGGCCAAGTGGCGGAGCAGGTCTCCGACCGCTGCGAGGGGGATCGACTGCATGGGCTCGAACCCCACAACGCGAACGGCGGGCGCGAATCGCACCCGCTGCACGACTTCGCCGAGCAGGCGAGTCTTCCCGGAACCCGGCGCTCCGACAATCAGTACTCCCGCGGGCTCGCGATACAAGTGGGCACGCTCGACGACCGAAGAGATGGCGCCCAACTCCGCTCGGCGCCCGACGAACCCAGAGGTCAATCTATCGGTAGTCAACGGGAAAGGCGCATCGTGTTTACATCTTTGCGCGGCCACTCGTCCCGACGTTCGTGAGTCGCAAGTTACAGCGATTTCGGGTCCGGCGGCGTTAAACGACGCTGGTCGGTAACCCCGTGAGCAAGTTTCTCTGGGTTTCCGCCGGCGCCAGCGGCACCGACGGAGGTGGTTGGCGGCACGTAGGGGCCAAGAATCGACCTGGCCAGCCGTAGCACAGACGTGCATAATCCGCCCAGATAGGACGCAGCCAATGGCAGAGACATTCGCGCCGGCACCGGTCGACGTCGAGCGCTTGCGGGCGGAAGTCAGGCTCAAGTACCGCGATGTCGCCACTGACCCAGACAAGGGCTTCCACTTCCACGTCGGTCGGCGTGTCGCCGAAATGCTCGACTACCCGATGTCTGTGGTTGACTCCCTGCCGCCCAAGGTTGTCGAGTCTTTCGCCGGAGTCAACAACCCGTTCTCGATGGGCGAACTCAAATCCGGCGAGACAGTCCTGGATATTGGTTCGGGGGCCGGCTTCGACTCAATTCTCGCCGCCCGGATGGTTGGACCCGATGGCCACGTGATCGGCGTGGACATGACGGCGGAAATGCGTGAGAAGGCGCAAGCCAACGCGTCTTTGGTCGGGTTGGCGAACGTGAAGTTCATCGACGGCCTGGCGGAGAAACTGCCACTGGACGACGCGAGCATCGATGTGGTCATCTCCAACGGCGTCATCAACCTCTGCCCCGACAAGCTCGCGGTGTACAGAGAGATCAACCGCGTTCTCAAACCCGGCGGACGGCTCCAGATTGCGGATGTCGTGGTGCAGAAGCCACTCCCGGACGACGCCGTCGCCGACATCGATCTCTGGACGGGTTGAATCGCCGGGGCGCTCCTCGTCGAGGAGTACACGAGAGTGGTCAAGGCAGCAGGATTCACGAACCTCCGCGTCGGCTGCATGATCGACGTCTTCAGCGGGTCCGCGCATGAGTCCGATGCCAAGGACTTCGACACGCGCGGGATCGTCTTCAAGGCCGAGAAACCGGCGACCTAGACCGGCGGCCGCGACCCTCCAGAGCCAAAATCGCCATCGCGCGGAGTCGTCTGCAGCGACTCTCGAATTCAGTCGGGGGGCGTATCACCATCCCGTCCTGCCGCGTCACCGGGCCGCTCACGGCACCTGATCAGCGCCGCGAGTACTGCCAACACGCCATTGGCGACGGCGGCGGACCAGGCGGGCGCGGGCTCGCGCCACAATACGTCGATGACCAGCGGACCCGCCACGGAGGTGCATCTGCGCGAGCTGACACATCTGCGCCGGGTTCGCGACCGGATCGATCGTGAGTACGCGAATCCACTGGACGTCGAGGCGCTCGCCCATGACGCGCATATGTCGGCCGGACATCTGAGCCGCCAGTTCCGGCTCGCCTACGGCGAGTCACCGTACAGCTACCTGATGACGCGCCGCGTCGAGCGAGCAATGGCCCTGCTGCGCCGTGGCGACCTCAGCGTTACCCAGGTCTGCCTCGAGGTCGGCTGCGCCTCGCTGGGCACCTTCACCACCCGGTTCAGCGAGCTGGTCGGCATGCCCCCTGGCAGCTACCGGCGCGCGGCGGCTGGCGCGACGGCGGGGATGCCGCCGTGCATCGTGAAGCAGGTAACTCGACCGATCAGGAATCGAGAAGCGCCGGTCAGCAAGCGTATGTAAGGTGGCGCCATGGCCATCACGATCCACACGACCACCCTCCCGCACGACGACCCCAACGCCTCCCTCGCCTTCTGGCGCGACGCCCTCGGCTTCGAGGTCCGCAACGACGTCGGAGAGGGCAAGATGCGCTGGATCAGAGTCGGGGCCCCCGGCCAGCCCGACACGTCGATCCTCCTCGCGCCGCCGGTCGTCGATCCGGGCATCACGGACGACGAACGCCGCACCATCACCGAGATGATGGCCAAAGGAACATTCGGTTGGATCCTTCTGGCCACAGAGGACCTCGATGGGACGTTCGAAAGGGTTCAGGCCAGCGGCGCCGAGGTGGTCCAGGAGCCAATTGCCCAGGACTATGGGTTTCGCGACTGCGCCTTCAGGGATCCCGCGGGTAACCTCGTCCGAATCCAGGAGCGGCGCTGAACGGTCCGCGCGCAGTCTGATCGGTCGTCCAACGGACCAGCCCCAGTCCGCCGCCGGGACGCAAGAAGCTCACTGGTTTCGCGGGGTTGCGTCCAGGGGCCGGAAAGGTGTTCAAACCGATCAGGAATCGAGAAGCCTGGCTGTGGGACCAGTCCCTAGGATGAGGCCCGTCCAATGGGACCGTTACGCACTGGAGGAACTGTCATGAGCGTCAAGAAGAAGTCGGCCCGGAGCACCAGCGCGAGGGTATCCAATTTACTCTCGGACGAAGAACGAGCCGCCATGAGGGAGACCCTCAAAGAGCGAAGGCGCGCGCTGTCGGGTGAGGCGGACGGGGAGAGTGACGTACTCGCAAAGATCACCGAGATGCCGGAACCGGACCGCGGCATGGCCAGGCGGCTCCATGCCGTCATCAAAGCCAGCGCGCCGAACCTCTCACCGAAAACCTGGTACGGGATGCCCGCGTACGCCAAGGACGGCAAGGTTGTCTGCTTTTTCCAGAGTGGGCAGAAGTTCAAGTCGAGATATGCGACGTTCGGTTTCCAACAGGCTGCAAACCTTGACGACGGTGACTTCTGGCCAACCTCCTTCGCCCTGCAGAGGCTCACCGCCGCAGTCGAGGACAAGATCGGCAAACTTGTCAAGAGAGCGGCGAGCTGAGGAGGGAACGCCCGTCTTGCTGAGGTCGCTCGCCTGGCGAAACCTGACACTGGACCTTACCAGTACGTTTTCAGCCAAACGAGTCGGGCCGACTGGTCTTCGGTATCGATAAAGCGCACGTTATCGCGACCGTGCGGTGGAAAGCCTCGTGGCGGCCGTGGAGAGGAGGGATGTGCCCGAGAGCCGTTCTGCAGAGATCAGGCGGTGCGTCCGAAGAGGCCGGACCTGGAAGCGATCCGGTACAGCTCGAATTCAAATGGACGAGTCGGGGGCCCGGGATTTGAACCTGGGGCCTCACGGTCCCGAATCACGCGACCTTCCGTCCAAATCAGTCGATTTCTGCGGTTTTCAGTTCGATTCTTCTGCTTCGACGGCCTTGCTCGTCCAGATCGGAGTCAATTTTCAGCCGGATTACTACATGAAGTACTA
>DATEGC010000116.1:0-21009 GCA_035280285.1 Candidatus Dormiibacterota bacterium
CTGAGCGGAAACCGCCAGGTTTCCGCTCATCGGGCCGCGTCTCGCGGCCCTGCTCACCTTCCCAGTGTGGGGATTTGCTAGCGGCTGCTCCACGTCACGCCTGGTGGCTCTGGGGCATGCGGGTCGCGGCCGGGGTGAACCCGGCCGCCCGTGCGACCCTTTTGATGCCTGAGCGGAAACCGCCAGGTTTCCGCTCATCGGGCCGCGTCTCGCGGCCCTGCTCACCTTCCCAGTGTGGGGATTTTCTTAGTGGGGACGCGGCCGGGATGAACCCGGCCGCCCTTGCAACGCCATATCGATCACATGGCCAGCTCGTAAGGGGGTTGAGCCTGCCGGTTTACGCATGAGAATAGGGCCCGTGGCGCCCGCCTCCCACGGTCTGCTCGGCCGCATTCAAAGGGCAAACGACGACGCCGCGCATCGGTTCGGGCCCCATACCGCAGAGGTCGAGGCGTTCATCGCCGCCGCCGCCCAGCTGACTCCCTGGCAGTGGCGCCAGGTTCTGGCCAACCAGCGCCTGGTCGCTTCGATCAGCAAGGAGGGCGCGGGGTCGGGGGAGTCGGCGCGGTCCATCCAGGCTGCGATCCGGAGCAGCGAGCGCAGGATGTCCGAGCCGATGGCGCGGGCGGGCGAGGTGCTTTTCGACACCCTGGTCAAGCGCAGCGAGGAAAAGCAGGTTGCGGCGTGGCAGGCGATGACGGCGGTGGTGATGCGGTCGCAGCTGCCGGCGTTGAAGTTCGCGGTCCACTACGCCCCTTTCGCGGCGCTGGTTCCGCTGTCAGGCTCCGACGTGCTCGACCCCAAGACGCGACGCTTCATCGCCATGTTGCACGGGCTGAGCCGTGAGCAGCTGGCACGCCTGGCGAGAGGCTGGCGCCTGACGCCGGCCGCCTCTCACGCTCTTCTCCAGGCGGTCGCCAAGTCCAAGCACGTCAAGAGCGAAGAGGCGGTCGCGCTGGCCGCGCTGACGCTGATTCCGGCCCAGCTGTCAGGCGACGAGGGATGGAGTGCGGTACGCACGACAGTACACGGAGGTCGCGTGCTCGGGGCGCTGAAGGAGCTCAAGCCGGAGGAGATCACTGAGCTGTGGGCGCCGCTTGACGAGGTGATCCCACTCGCGACCTTGGACGAGGAGGCGCCTTCATATGAGGAAGGCGTGCGAGCGGCCGTCAACAACGCTATCAAGAAGATCACGCGGCCTCCGCGGCCGAAAGTTGCCACTCCGGCCGCTGTTCGAGCCAGCGCGCCTTATGGGCCAAACCAGGCCGATGTGGCCGCGTTCATCAAAGGCGTCGCCGAGCTGAGCCCGATCCAGTGGCTGCGCGTGATCGACCGTCGCAAGCTGGTCGAGAGCGTTACGCGCGAGGGAACCGCGGAACCCGCGGGGGTCGTGAGGTCGATCCTGGCCGCGCTGGAAGGCACGCGAGGCTTGGACACCTACTCCCGGTGCCGCGTGTACGCGGCCGTCGAGCGGGCTGGCTTCGCTCTCGAGTCGCAAGGGCGAATCGACCTGGATCAGGTCCGGCAGACGTTGGAGCCGTTTCAGCCGTTGATCGCCTTTGCAGGGTTGAACGGGGGCGGAGGAAGCCTCGCGCACAAGGTTGCGGCGCTGCGCACCGCGGACTGGCAACGGATCGCCGCTGTGGCACCTGACGCGAATGAGGAGGCGGTGGCTCCGATCGTCAACGCAGGCACTGCGCTCATCGACTTCTTCGGTGGGCGCTCCGACGACGAGGCGGTGGCTGCCTGGCACGCGGTGTCTGCGCTGGTCCACCGCGACCGCCTGACACCGATCAAATTCGCGGCTTCGTACGCGCCCTTTGCGTCCGCGATTCCGGTGACGAGGCCTCGCTCGCTCGGCGCGATGGTCTCGCGCTACGTGACCGCGCTCAGCCGCCTTGGCGCCAGCCAATGCGCCGCGCTGGCGAAGCCGTGGCAGGTCGCCGACGAGCTGTCGAGCGTGCTTGCACGGGCAAGCGCTGACGGCAGCACGCGCGCGGGCGAGGAGGCCGCCGCGCTCGCCGCGGTCGTCACGGTGCCGATGCGGTTGGCGGGGAGCGGGGGATGGGCCGCGGTGAAGACGGCGGCTTTCGGTGGTCGCGTCATCGCGGCGCGCACTCGATTGAGTGCGGATCAGCTCGATGCGCTTTGGGCGCCGATCCAGGCGGCGATCCCCCTCGCATCGCTCAGCGCGCCTGCAAGGGCTCGGCGCTAACTTTTATCGTTTTTCCGTGGCGAACTCACGCAAGAACGGCCGCCTTCCGAAGTTTGGTCGCGTCATGGTCGTGATGGCGCACCCAGATGACCCTGACTTCGGCGCCGGCGGCTCGGTTGCCCGTTTTGCCGGCAGTGGAGCCCAGGTGACATACGTGATCATCACCGACGGTCGGCAGGGCGGCGAAGACCCGAAGCAGAAGGATTCCGAGTTGATCGCGATCCGCAAGAAGGAGCAGCGCGCGGCGGCCAGGGTCCTCGGCGTCAAGAATGTCGAGTTTCTGGGTTACAAGGACGGGCACCTGGCTCCCGACCTGAAGGTCAGACGTGACATCGTGAAGATGATCCGCAAGCACAAGCCCGATCTGGTGATCACGCAGACCCCTGGCCGGGTACTCGACGCGCCCATCGGCGGTTCGCATCCAGACCACCTTGCGGCGGGCGAAGCGACCATGGCCGCGGTCTATCCCGACTCACGCAACCCGCGCGCGTTTCGGTCTTTGCTCAAAGAAGGGTTAAAGCCACACGAGGTCAAGGAGGTCTGGATTCCTTTCTGGACCTTGGGCGACTATTTCGTGGACATCACCTCGACTCTCGACAAGAAGATCGAGGCGCTTCGCAAGCACAAGAGCCAGCCACCTATGCGGTCCGATCGAAACGGAAGATTCGAAGAGTTCATGCGCAAGCGGCACCGGCAGATCGGAAAGAGGGCCGGCTACCGGTACGCGGAGGCTTTCAAGCGGATCACGGTATAGGACGCCTTTGACCGAGCTCGAGAACCTGACCGGGCGGCTGGTGGCGATCGAATCCGTCAATCCTGACCTGATTCCGTCGGGGTCGGGCGAGGGCGCCATCGCGGCTTTTGTCGCGTCGTGGCTGCGCGATGTGGGCCTTTCGGTATCGGTCGTCGAGCCCGTAAAGGGCCGGCCCTCGGTGGTGGCCGTGTTGCGTGGTTCGGGCGGGGGTGGTCGATCCTTGATGCTCAACGCTCATATGGACACGGTGGGCGCGGGTGGGATGGCGTCACCGTTTTCACCCGTGGCGCACGACGGCCGGGTTTTTGGCCGAGGCGCGTACGACATGAAGGCATCACTGGCAGCGATCATGGTGACCGCCCGCGAAGCCTCCCGCCTCGGCCTGCGCGGTGACCTGATCGTGACTGCAGTCGCGGACGAGGAGGTGGCGTCCATCGGCACCGCAGCCGTCCTCGAACAGTTCCGCGCTGACTTCGCACTCGTCACAGAGCCGACGGAATTGCGCCTCTGCCTCGCACACAAGGGATTTGTGTGGATCGAGGTCGAAACGGTGGGCGTGGCCGCCCATGGTTCTCGCGCCGACCTGGGTATCGATGCCATCGCGGCGATGGGCCCAGTGCTCTCCGGCGTGCAGGCCCTTGAAGCGCAGGTGCGCGCCGGGCCTCCTCATGGCCTGCTGGGAACGGGCTCGTTGCACGCCTCAGTGATCGAGGGTGGCCGGGAAATGTCGACCTACCCGAATCGGTGCGTTCTGAAGCTGGAGCGACGCACTGTCCCGGGCGAAGACGGCGACTCGGTCCTGCGCGAGATCGAGGCTCTGCTGCCTTCCTCGTCTCGCGGGTCGGCTCGGATTCTGCTCGAGCGCCCGCCGTCCGAGGTCGCCCCAGAACACCCCTTTCCGTTAGCGGTTGCGCGCGCCGCCGGCAACCCGGTGGTGGTCGGCGTGGCCTATTGGATGGACATGGCTCTGCTGAACGCGGCGGGCATCCCGTGCGTGGCGTTCGGTCCATCGGGCGAAGGCGCGCACGCGGACGTCGAGTGGGTCGACGTGGCGTCAGTCGAGAGATGCGTTTCGGTGTATCTCAAGACCGCCGAGCTCCTGTGCGGTTAACCGAACCGCCCCAATTCCCGGCCGATGTCTCTGAACCACGGACTACCGGTGATGACTTCCGCCCAAGCGGCGTACTGGGCGTCACCCGGGTGCAGCTTATCGGATGCGATCCATCCTTTCGTGCCGATCCCTGACGTACTGGCCGACGTGATGTCGACCCACCATAGGCCGCGTGCCACCGCCTCGTTGCGGGCGACGTCGTTGAAGATGGTGGTCAGCCTCTCGACTTGATCCCTACCACCGAAGTCCGCCGCCGCCGGAACGAAAGACCACGTCGGGATCGATATCGCAGCCACCCGGCGTCCGGACAACACGTCGTAAATTTCTTGCAGCGACTTCCTGTACTGGTCGGCTGAGCGTCCCTGGACGAGGTCGTTGACTCCGATCAGGACGGAGACCAGCTCGGGTTGCACCCGTTCGAGGTACGGCAGCTCGTCGCGGATCAGGTCGAGCGTCGTGTAGCCGTTGACCGCGGGATTTGTCAGCTCGGCCCCGAGTCGCGCGGCGATGATTGCCGGCCAGCTGTGGGATGGATCAGAGGCGCCGGTGCCGATGGTGTACGAGTCGCCCAGCGCGAGGTACCTCACCGCTCGATGTCGGCGAGCGCGCTCCACACCTCGACTTTGGTTCTGACGCGGCGGACGACCTCGGCGGTGAAGTCGCTCGTGGACGTCTCGCCGCCGAGGTCGGCGGTCCGAACGCCATCCGACACCGCCTCGAGCGACGCTTCGTAGATCGCGCGCGACG
The DNA here is from genome assembly GCA_035280285.1 of Candidatus Dormiibacterota bacterium. Taxonomy (GTDB): domain Bacteria; phylum Chloroflexota; class Dormibacteria; order Dormibacterales; family Dormibacteraceae; genus 40CM-4-65-16. The sequence continues at coordinate 4,828 of DATEGC010000116.1, forward strand.
CGCGGCGCGCCTCCTCGCCTCTCATGTAGCCGAGCAGCGAAGCCACGGCCATGACCATTGCCATCGGGTTGGCGATGTTCTTGCCCTCGAGCGCAGGCGCCGTGCCGTGCGGCGCCTCAGTCATTGCGATTTTCACCGTTCCCGCGTCGTCGAACGCGAGCAGCGTCGACTCGGCCCCGGCGATGCTGCCGAACATCTGCATGACCAGGTCTGAGAGCGTGTCGCCGTCGCGGTTCAGCGCCGGAATCACGAGGGCTTCACCCGTCGTGGTGAGCAGCAGCGCATACGTCGCGTCGATCAGCTGCGGCTCGTAGCGCACGTCCGGATGGCGCTGCGCGGCGGCGTCCAGCTCCTCCTTGAACATACCCTCGTACACCGGGCTCACCGTGAACTTCGGGCCGCCGAACACTTTGGCCTCGAAGCGGCGCGCGTGGCGAAAGGCGAAGTCAGCCACGATGCGGCAGGTGCGGCGGCTGATCTTCTCCGTGCGGAAGGCCCACTCGTCGAGGTCGTGACCCTCGCGCCACTCCCTGGCTCCATAAGCGTCGTCCACCGCCATCCGGATCACTGAGATCGGGGAATGGACTCCAGCAAGCGGGCGAACACCTGGGATTCGGCGTCCGGTGCGGACGATCACACGGCCGTCGATCTCCTTGCGAAGGATCGCGTTGGGGCTGCCCACGTCGCCCGCTCCCTCGGGAGTGATGGTGGCCGCCTTGATGCCGAAACCAAGCTCGCGCAGCGCCGCCGCGGCGTCGAGCACGCATTGGTTTCGCGAGCGGCGGCGCTCCCCGAGCGAGAGGTCGAAGTCTCTCGTCTCGACCTTGAAACCGAGCACGTCGCGGTCGAGCAGGCGCAGCGCCTCTCGAAGGAGCTCCTCGCCGGTGTGGTCGCCGTGCAGCACGGCGATGTTGGCGGCCATCGCCTCGAATCATATGGATCGCTTCGCGCCGCTCGGCGGTTCAGCTCCAGATCGAGCTGTTCGTGCGCTCCGTACTCTGGTAGTTCTCGCCCGCCGTCCTCAGGGCCTGTGCCATCTGGCTAGCGCGGCCCGCACCAGCGGGCGGCCGTATAAGCTCAGTCGGATGCGCCTGATCAGCGCGGACGGCAAGTGGTGGTGGAACGGTCGCGCCTGGCAGCCGCTGCCAGAGGCGGTCGAAGAATCGCCCGCGGATCCGCCTGTCACGACCGCCGAGACAGTCCCTCCTGAGGCGCCAGTTGCCGCGCCTCCCGCCGTAAACGGAGCGCCGCGCTTCATGCCCGGGCAATACGTGCGGTCGACCCCCGAGGCGCCGAGGACCGGCCTGGCCCGCCGACTCTATGACCTGAGCGGCGGCCGGATCAATTTCGGTCCGAGCGCGGCCGAGCGCAAGCACACGCGCCTCGTGGACGCGGCGCGGACGCCGGTGCTGGACCCCCCGCTGCACATCGCCGTCGCCTCGGCCAAGGGCGGCGTCGGCAAGTCGACGATGGCTCTCCTCCTCGCGAGCCGGCTTGGCCTCTTGCGCACCGACCGCATCATCGCCGTCGAGTGCAACCCGCACCACGGCACGTTCCGGAGTCGGATCCGTACCCACCACGACCGGTCGATCAAGGACCTGATCGACTTCCTGGACGGGCCCGAGGTCGACGGGGACCAGAACCTGACGCTGCCGATGCTGCACAGGTTCGCGACGCACGTCCCCGAGTCCCGGTTGGAAGTGCTGACCGCCCCCACCGATCCCAAGCTCCGCCAGGCGCTCGGCGAAGATCACTACCGCCGCGTGTTCGAGGTGCTGCGGCGATACTTCGACATCATCGTGCTGGACCTGGGCACGGGGCTCCTTGACGACACCACCAAGTTCATCCTCGAGCGTGTGTGCGACCAGCTCGTCGTGGTCGCCCCAGCGGAGCTGGACGGGGCGGAGCTCGGCGCGTTCACCCTCGAGTTCGTGGCCGACAGCCGGGGCGTGGAGTGGGTGCGGGAGCGTGCCGTTGTCGTGATCAACCGGGTCGTCAAGGACACCCAGGTCGATGTCGCCGGCATGGAGACGTACTTCGGCCAGTGGGTCCGGAGGTGCCTACGGGTCGGACAGGACCCTCACCTGAAGACCGGCGGTATCTTCCACTGGAACCTGATCGCCCGGACGACAGACGAGGAGACCCTCGCCATGACGGCGGAGGTCGCGAGCGGGTTCTCGCTGGGCCGGTCGGCGCCCGGAAACGGATAGGCTCCCGGAATCCTCTGGTACTATTGACAGCGCCTAGGAAACCTAGGCTTTTTTCTTTCTCGCCCCAAAGAGCCAAGCATGGAAGACGTAATCACTCTCGCCTGCAGCGTCTGCAAGAGACGCAACTACACCACCCTGAAGAACAAGAAGAACGATCCGGACAGGATCGAGCTCAGCAAGTACTGCAAGTGGTGCCACAAGCACACCCCTCACAAGGAGACGAAGTAATCCTTCAATGGCAGTAACAGCACGGAAGCGCGACGAGCCGAGAGCCCAGGGGGGCGGATTCGGCCAGTTCCTGCGCGAGGTCTACGACGAGCTGCGCAAGGTCGTGTGGCCGACGCCTGGGGAGCTGTACCGCTACACGCTGGTCGTGCTCTTCACGGTGGTCTTGCTGGGAATCTTCATCGGCGGCACGGACTACTTCCTGAGCGAGGCCGCGCGACGGACGCTCTACAACAACGGGGTCCACTGATGGCAGTCGAGAAGAGTCCAACGCCATCGCCCGAGGAAGAGGCCCAGTGGTACGTCGTCCATGCCTACTCGGGGCATGAGGAGAAGGTCAAGAAGAACCTCGAGAAGAGGATCGAGTCGATGGACATGCAGGACAAGATCCTCCAGGTTCTCGTCCCGATGGAAGACGAAATCGAGATCAAGGACGGCAAACGCCGCCACGTCCAGAAGAGGATCTTCCCCGGCTACATCCTGGTGAAGATGAAGATGTCGAACGAGTCGTGGTTCGTCGTCCGCAACACGCCTGGCGTGACCAGCTTCGTCGGCTCCGCGAACAGCCCCGTGCCTCTGCAGGAGAAAGAGGTGCGCGCGATTCAGAAGCAGATGAAGCAGGAAGCGCCAAAGATCCGCGTGGAGTTCGCGGTCGGCGAGTCTGTGCGTGTGGTCGATGGTCCGTTCACCGACTTCCACGGCAAGGTGGACGAGATCAATCCCGAGAAGGGCAAGCTGAAGGTGCTCGTCAACATGTTCGGGCGCGAGACGCCCGTCGAGCTCGACCTGCTTCAGGTCGAGAAGGTGCGCTAGGCGCGTCACGTATAGATAGGTATGGGCAAGAAGAAGATTCGCGCGGTTTTGAAGCTCGAGCTGCAAGCAGGCCGCGCCACTCCCGCGCCGCCTGTCGGCACAGCGCTCGGCCCGCACGGCATCAACATCATGGAGTTCACCAAGGCTTACAACGAGCGCACCGCCGCCCAGGCCGGTGATGTCGTTCCGGCGCTGATCACGATCTTCGAAGACCGGTCGTTCACGTTCGTGCTCAAGACGCCACCCGCGGTGCAGCTGCTGAAGCGCGCGGCCGGGGTCGACAAAGGATCCGCGAAACCCAACCGCGAAAAGGTCGGGCGCGTGACCCGGCAGCAGCTGCGGCAGATCGTCGAGGTCAAGCGCAAAGACCTCAACGCCTACGAGCCCGAAGCCGCGATGAAGATGATCGAGGGCACGGCTCGCTCGATGGGCCTGGAAGTTGTGGAGTAGTCGCTGATGCCGAAGAAGAGGGGCAAGAAGTACATCGACGCGGCCAAGAAGGTTCAGGCCGCTGTCGCCGGCAACGGTAACGGTGGTCTCGATCCAGAGACGGCGGTCCAGATGGTTCGCGACACATCGATCTCCAAGTTCGACGCCACCGTCGAAGCGCACATCCGGTTGGGCGTCGACCCGCGCCACGCGGAGCAGATGGTGCGTGGTTCGGTCGTGCTTCCTAATGGCACCGGCAAGAAGGTGAGGGTGGCGGTCTTCGCGGTGGGCGAGAGGGCGCGCGAAGCTCAGGAAGCCGGCGCCGACGTCGTCGGCGGCGACGACCTGGTCAAGCGAGTGTCCGAAGGCTGGACCGAATTTGACGCGGCTATCGCGACGCCGGACATGATGTCGAAGGTCGGGCCGCTCGGTAAGGTGCTGGGCCCTCGAGGCCTTATGCCTAACCCGAAGTCCGGCACCGTCACCAACGACGTAGGGCGTGCCGTGCGCGAGGCGAAGGGTGGCAAGGTGGAGTTCCGGACGGACAAGTTCGGAATCGTGCACGTCCCGATCGGCAAGGTTTCGTTCGACTCCAAGCAGCTGCACCAGAACCTCACGACACTTGTCGACGCGTTGATTCGGAACAAGCCATCGTCGTCGAAGGGCCAGTACTTGCGGACGTTCTACCTCACGTCCACGCAGGGGCCATCGGTGCCGGTGGACGTGAGGGAAGCGGCGAAGCTGCACATAGCGAGCTAGAGCTGCGGATTCAGTGCCAGTGCATGCACTGGCACGATTCAAATCGCCGGCACACCTTCCGTTGCCGGCACAGGTACATATCTGAGTAATCTTTCGGCCCATGTACGGGCCGGTTCTCGAGGGGAGGCTGGTCAGGCTGCGACCGCCGCAAGCGGAGGACGCGGTCGCAATGGCGAGTTGGTTCGAGGACCTGGAGGTCACGCGGTTCATCAAGCTCCGGAACCCGCCTTCGGTCGAGGCCGAGAAGGAATTCCTCGACCGCATGGCGCGCGATCCCGACGCAGTTTTCTGGGCGGTCGAGCACAACGACCATCTGGTCGGTGGGACGAGCATCGTCCGCATCGACTGGAAGAACGGGTTTGGCACCACAGGCACGGTCATCGGTGACAAGACGGTATGGGGGAAAGGGCTGGCGCGCGAACTCATGCAGGTGCGGGCGACCTACGCATTCACGCAGCTGCCACTGCGCAAGTTGAAGTCGGGTTACCTCGAGGGCAACGAGGCCAGCGCCCGAGCGCAGAAGGCCGCGGGCTACCGCGAGGTCGGGCGGTGGCACAAGGACCGCTTCATCGACGGTGTGTGGGTCGACCACGTGCTGACCGAGGTGCTGAAGGAGGACTGGGAGAGGTCCCGCGTATAATTCACGGCCTGCCCTAGACAGTAGGTGCCCGCGCGAGCGGGCTTAATTTCCTACCGAGGCGAGTCGTACGTGAAGGAGCATTGATCCTTCCTGCCTCGAAACACATGTGGGCAGGGAGGATTTTCCATTTGCCCAGAGCGCGTAAAGAGCAGAAGGCCGAGCAGGTCGAGCTGCTGACGGAGAAGCTGAAGAAGGCGAAGGTCGCGATCCTGACGGACTATCGCGGCCTGACCGTGAGCCAGCTCCAGGAGCTGCGCGGCAAGCTGCGGACCGGCGAGGTCGAGTACCGCGTGGTCAAGAACACTCTCACCCGGCGCGCGGCGGACGTCGCCGGCGTGTCGGCGCTGAAGTCGGAGCTCGAGGGGCCGGTCGCCATCGCGTTCGGCTACGACGACCTGAGCACGCCGGCGAAACTGCTCAACGAGTTCGTCCGCACTACCCGGCTCAAGCTCGACATCAAGGGCGGGCTCGTCGAGGGTCGCGTCTTCTCGCCGGACCAGGTCAAGCAGCTGGCCGATCTGCCGTCTCGCGAGGCGCTCATCGCCCAGCTGCTGGGCACCCTGCAATCACCGGTCGGCCAGCTGGTCGGAATCATGCAAACCCCGCTTCAGCAGCTCCTCGGAGTGCTGAACGCGTACAAGACAAAACTCAGCCCCACGAACTCAGAGCCAGCGGCGTGAGTTCGCGGGGACCCCAAATTAAGGAGGCGGCGTAATGGCGGCGACAAAGATCACCCCGAAGGAGTTCGTGGAGGCCCTCAAGGGCTGGAGCATCCTCGACGTGGTCGAGGCTGTGAAGGCGATCGAGGACGAGTTCGGCATCAAGGCGGCCGCGCCGGTGGCGGTGGCGGTGGCGGCCGGTCCCTCTTCGGCCGGCGGCGATGGCGCGCCGGCCGAAGAGGAGCAGACGGAGTTCACCGTCACGCTTACCGCGGTGGGCGACAGCAAGATCAACGTGATCAAGGCGGTCCGCGAGCTGACCCAGCTCGGCCTCAAGGAGGCGAAGGACCTCGTTGACGCGGCGCCAAAGCCGGTGCTGGAGAACGTCTCCAAGGCTGACGCGGAGAAGGCCTTGGCCCGGCTCAAAGAAGCCGGCGCAACGGCGGAGATGAAGTAAGAGCGCTCGCTTTCGAAACTTAGGCCCGCAAGGACTTGGCCGCCCCGACCTGCTGGAGGACGAGGTCCATGCCTCGCTCCAGCTCGCCATCTGTCACGCACCAGTGAGGGGATAGCCGTATCCGGCCCGGCCGCGAGTCGACGATGACGCCTTCCGCGCGGAGCTTCGTCTCGACCTCCTCCGGGTGCTCAGCTTCGAGCGTCACGATCCCGCACCGTCGTGCGCGCTCGCGTGGCGTGAAGGTCTTCACCCCGGCCTGATCGCACCGCTCCAAGATCCGGTCGGTCAGGTCACGCAACCTCTCCTGGATGTTGGCCACGCCCACCTCGAGGATCAAGTCCAGGCCCGCCAGACCGGCGTAGTGGCAGGCCATAGCCCAGGTGCCAGTCTCCAGTCGGCGGGCGTCGTCGGCGAAGACGAGCTCCTGGAGGGTGAAGGAGAAGGGGTCGCGGGTGGCGAACCAACCGGTCCCGTGTGGCCGCGCCCGAGGCATCATTTCGGGCCGGACGTACAGGAAGGCATTGCCCGGCCCGCCGCTCAGCCACTTCAAGCAGCCGCCGACGAAGGCGTCGCAGTCCATCGCCTCGACGTCCAGGGGCACGCACCCGCACGTCTGGTAGCCGTCGATCAGGCAGAGCGCTCCGGCGGCGTGGGCGGCGTCGGCGATCGCCCGGACATCCTGCAGGTAGCCGGTCGTGTAGAAGAGGTGGGTCGTCGCCACCAGGGCGGTGCGAGAGTCGATCCGCTCGGCAAAGGCCTGAGGCGGGATGGTCATGCCGTCCTCAGAAGGGACGAACTCGACCTCAAAGTCCGGCCGGGAGAGCCATTGGTGGCCGATGGTCGGAAAGTCGAGCTCCCCGATCAGGATCTTGTCGCGGCCGGGTGGAACGGGGAGGCTGGTCGCCAGCGTGGTAAGGGCGACCGAAACGGAGGGGGCGATGGCGGTCGAGCCCGCCGGGGCCTTCAGGAGGTCGCCGACCCGAGCCCGAAAGCGCTCCAGGAGGGGCAGCCAGGTGGAGTACCAGACCGGCGTGCCCTGCTCGTCCCAGTCGGCGGCGTACCTGGCCAGGGCGGCCCGGCCGCGGCGGGGAAGAGGGCCGAGCGAGCAGGCGTTGAAATAGATGTAGAGATCGAGCAGGGGGAACTCCGACCGGAGGGTTTTCCAGTCAGCCATCTGGTGGTATAGTGCCCGGAAACCGGGGCCAGGCGCCGTTCTGCCTGGTCTTGTTTAAGCGCCCCTAAAGAGGGGTAATTTGTCGTACACTTGCCGTTTGTGCACGTTCCGGCCGCTCTTCCTGCCCTTTAGCTGAGCGCGCCCTTTTTCCTGGAAGGAGTACCGAATTGATCTCAGAGATGAGAGCCCCCTCGCGTCTTAGCTACGGCCGTATCCCCAACCTCGTGGAGCTGAAGGACCTCATTGCCACGCAGCTCGAGTCCTTCAACTGGTTCAAGACCGACGGTCTGCGCGAGCTCTTCGACGAAATCAACCCGATCACCGACTACACCGGAAAGAACTTCGAGCTGAAGTTCCTCGAATATGAGTTCGGCCAGCCCAAGTTCTCGGTCGAAGAGTGCCGCAACCGCGATATGACCTACGCCGCCCCACTGCGGATCCGCACCCGCCTGACCATCAAGGAGACGGGGGAGATCAAGGAGTCCGAGGTCTACATGGGCGACTTCGCCATCATGACCGACGAGGGGACGTTCATCGTCAACGGCACCGAGCGCGTCGTCGTGTCGCAGCTCGTGCGCTCTCCGGGCGTTTACTTCACCTCCGCCGAAGACCCGAACACGGGACGCAAGCTGTTCGGCGCGAAGCTCATCCCGAATCGCGGCGCGTGGCTCGAGATCGAGACCTCGGCCAAGGACCTGCTGACGGTCAAGATCGACCGCAAGCGCAAGGTGCCCGTGACCGTGCTGCTGAAGGCACTCGAGCTGCCCCAGATGAAGGGCACCGAGAACGACCGTGAGGCCCAGAAGCGCGCCCTCAACGAGCTCTTCGGCGATGTCGACAACAACCCCGAGCACCGGTACATGGAGGCGACGCTCGAGAAGGACACCACGACCAAGACCGAGGACGCGCTGCTCGAGCTGTACCGCCGCGTCCGGCCCGGTGACCCGCCGAGCGTGGACAACGCGCGCAACCTGCTGCAGTCGCTGTTCTTCAACCCGCGCCGGTTCGACCTCGGTCGCGTCGGGCGCTACAAGGTCGACAAGCGTCTCGGCCGCGACGAGGAGGACATCCTCGAGCGCGTGCGCCGGCGCGAGCTGCGCATTCTGGAGAAGGGCGACTTCATCGCCTTCATCCGCAAGCTGATCGAGCTCAACAACGCGCCGCGGGAGAAGCAGATCCCCGACGACATCGACCACCTCGGCAACCGCCGCGTCCGCGCGGTGGGCGAGCTGCTGCAGAACCAGTTCCGCATGGGCCTGATCCGGATGGAGCGAATCATCAAGGAACGGATGACGATCAGCGACCCGCACACGGTGACGTCGGCATCCCTGATCAACGCGCGCCCTGTGGTGGCAGCGATCAAGGAGTTCTTCGGCTCGAGCCAGCTGTCTCAGTTCATGGACCAGCACAACCCGCTGTCCGAGCTGACCCACAAGCGCCGCCTGTCGGCGCTCGGGCCGGGCGGTCTGTCACGTGAGCGCGCGGGCTTCGACGTCCGCGACGTGCACCACAGCCACTACGGCCGCATTTGCCCGATCGAGACCCCGGAGGGTCCGAACATCGGACTCATCGGCAACCTCGCGACCTACGCCAAGGTCAACGAGTTCGGCTTCATCGAGACTCCGTTCCGCCGCGTCTACAACCGGGTCGCGCTTAACGAGGAGGTCGTCTCGAAGCTCGAAGGCCGCGAGCTGCGCAGGGCAGCGGTGGACTCGAGGGGCAACGAGGTGATGGCTGCCCACGAAAAGCTGGACGCCAAGGCCGTGCAGAAGCTGATCAAGGCCAAGGTCGCGTCGATCGACATAGTGCCCTGGGTCTCAGACGAGGTCGAGTACCTCTCCGCGGACGAAGAGGACATGTACGGCATCGCGCAAGCCAACGCCGCGCTCACGCTGGAAGGCACATTTGTAGATGCGCGCGTGCCGGCTCGGGCGCGCGGCGACTTCAAAATCGAAGAGATCCACAACATCCAGTACATGGACGTGTCCCCGAAGCAGATCGTGTCGGTGGCCACGGCCTTGATCCCGTTCCTGGAGCACGACGACGCAGGCCGCGCCCTGATGGGCGCCAACATGCAGCGCCAGGCCGTGCCGCTGCTCGTCACCGACGCGCCGCTGGTCGGAACCGGGGTCGAGTACTACGCGGCCAAGGACTCGGGCGAGATGATCGTCGCTGACGTCGCCGGGACGGTCACCGATATCGCCCACCCGAAAGAGCTGAAGACGGTGCACGCCACGCCGGTGTTCGAGATCGTGGTCAAGCCGGACGGGGGCGGGCCAGACCGCCACTACCCGCTGCAGAAGTTCGCCCGCTCGAACCAGGGCACCTGCCTGAACCACCGCGCGATCGTCACGCCGGGCCAGCACGTCGACAAGGGCGACATCCTGGCCGACGGGCCGGCGATCCACAACGGCGAGATGGCGCTCGGGCGCAACGTGCTCGTCGCCTTCATGCCGTGGGAGGGCTACAACTTCGAGGACGCGATCCTGCTCTCGGAGCGCGTCGTGAAGGACGACATGTATACCTCGATCCACATCGAGGAGTACGAGTCAGAGGCGCGCGAGACCAAGCTCGGTCCCGAGGAGATCACACGCGACATCCCGAACGTCGCCGACGACGCGCTGCGCAACCTCGACGAGCGCGGCATCGTCTACATCGGCGCCGAAGTGGGCCAGGGCGACATCCTGGTCGGCAAGATCACGCCCAAGGGCGAGACCGAGCTCTCGGCCGAGGAGCGGCTGCTCCGCGCGATCTTCGGCGAGAAAGCGCGCGAGGTGCGCGACTCGAGCCTGCGCGTGCCGCACGGGGAGCGCGGAATCGTGGTCGACGTCAAGGTGTTCAGCCGCGACAACAAAGATGAGCTGGGCCCCGGCATCAACGAGATGGTCCGGGTCTACATTGCCCAGAAGCGCAAGATCTCGGCCGGCGACAAGATGGCCGGCCGCCACGGTAACAAGGGCGTGGTCGCCCGAATCATGCCCGTGGAGGACATGCCGTACCTGCCGGACGGCACCCCGGTCGACATCGTGCTCAACCCGCTCGGCGTGCCCAGCCGCATGAACCTGGGCCAGGTGCTGGAGACACACCTCGGCTGGGTCGCTGCCGCGCTGGGCCACAAGATCGCGACGCCGGTGTTCGACGGCGCGCCGATGCAGACGATCGTCAATGAGTTGGAGAAGGCCGGCCTGCCGACAGACGGCAAGGTCAGGCTGCGCGACGGGCGCACCGGCGATGAGTTCGACGAGCCGGTGACCGTCGGCTACATCTACATGCTGAAGCTGGCGCACCTGGTCGAGGACAAGATCCACGCCCGCTCGACGGGTCCGTACAGCCTGGTCACCCAGCAGCCGCTTGGCGGCAAGGCCCAGTTCGGCGGACAGCGCTTCGGCGAGATGGAGGTGTGGGCGCTCGAGGCTTACGGCGCCGCCCACGTCCTGCAGGAGATCCTGACCGTCAAGTCGGACGACATAGTCGGCCGCGTGAAGGCATACGAGGCGATCGTCAAAGGCGACAACACGCTCGAGGCCGGCATCCCCGAGTCGTTCCGGGTGCTGGTCAAGGAGCTGGAGGGGCTTGCGCTCGGGGTCGAGATCTTGAGCGAGGACGAGCGCCAGATTGTTTTGTCGGAGGAGGACATTCCGGAGATTCCGCTTGATCTCGGGATCTCATTGGAAAGAGAGGAACTCGGGGAGGATTCCGCGGAGTAATGCTGAAACTCGAGAACTTTGACGCGCTGAAGCTGTCTCTGGCGTCGCCGGACACGATCATGTCGTGGTCGCACGGCGAGGTCACGAAGCCGGAGACGATCAACTACCGCACGCTCCGCCCGGAGCGGGACGGACTTTTCTGCGAACGCATCTTCGGTCCCACGCGGGACTGGGAATGCCACTGCGGGAAGTACAAGCGCTACCGCTACAAGGGCATCATCTGCGACAAGTGCGGCGTCGAGGTGACACGGTCCAAGGTGCGCCGCGAGCGCATGGGCCACATCAAGCTCGCTTCGCCCGTGAGCCACGTCTGGTATTTCAAGGGCATCCCGAGCCGCATGGGCCTGCTGCTCGACATGTCGCCGCGCAACCTGGAGAAGATCCTCTACTTCGCGAACTACATCGTCACGGACGTCCATGAGGAGGTTCGCAACGACATGCTCGCCGTTCTCAACATGGACAAGGACGAGCGCGCGATCCGCCTGCGCGCCGACATCGATGCCAAGGCGCGCGAGCTGCGGCAGGAGCACGAGGCGAAGGCTAAGAAGCTGAAGGGTGAGGTCGAGGCCGAGGTGTCGAGGCTCGAGGAGGCACTGCAGGAGGCCGTCGACGAGCTGACCACCCAGGGCAAGAAGGCGACCGAGCACATCAAGGCCGGCATCGGCACGAAGTCTCGCCGCACCATGACCGTAGGTCTCGACGGCGACGAGGAGACCGTGATCGACAAGGGCGACCTGATGTCGCGCGAGATGTCGCGCGGTGTGCTGGCCAAGGTCCAGGAGAAGGTCGAGAAGCTCGAGGCCAACACGAAGGCCGCGCAGAAGCGCGCCAAGGAAAGGCTCGACGCAGACAAGAAGGCTCTCGAGGCCCAGATCGAGGCCGCGACCAAGACCGAGCGCGAGGCGATCCAGGGCCAGCTCGAGGCGTTGCAGCAGGAAATCGAGGCGACACGAGCCGACCTCGAAGCGCTGCACGCGAAGCAAATCCTCACCGACACCCAGTACCGCGACTTTCAGGAGCGCTTCGGCCGCGCGTTCCGCGCCGGCATCGGCGCGGAGGCGGTCCGCGACCTGCTGTCGCGCATCGAACTGCAGGCTGAGATGTACCGGCTGCGCGAGGAGTCGCGCTCTTCGAGCGGCCAGCGAAAGCAGAAGGCGATCAAGCGTCTGAAGGTGGTCGAGGACTTTCGCAAGTCGAACGCCAGCCCGACGTGGATGGTGCTCGAGGTCCTGCCGGTCATACCGCCCGAGCTGCGCCCTATGGTGCAGCTGGACGGCGGCCGCTTCGCGACCTCCGACCTGAACGATCTCTACCGGCGCGTTATCAACCGCAACAACCGCTTGAAGAGGCTGCTCGAGCTCGGCGCGCCCGAGATCATCGTGCGCAACGAAAAGCGAATGCTCCAGGAGGCGGTCGACGCGCTGATCGACAACGGCCGCCGCGGCCGCGCCATTACCGGCACGGGCAACCGCAAACTGAAGTCGCTCTCCGACATGCTCAAGGGCAAGCAGGGCCGGTTCCGCCAGAACCTGCTCGGCAAGCGCGTGGACTACTCCGGCCGCTCCGTGATCGTGGTCGGCCCCGAGCTGAAGCTCCACGAATGCGGCTTGCCCAAGAAGATGGCGCTCGAGCTCTTCAAGCCTTTCGTCATGCGCGAGCTGGTGAACAAGGGCTACACGACCAATATCAAGTCGGCCAAGCGCATGGTCGAGCGCAGCCGGACCGAGGTCTGGGACGTCCTCGATGAGGTCATCCGCGACCACCCGGTGCTGCTCAACCGCGCCCCGACTCTGCACCGCCTTGGCATCCAGGCGTTCATGCCGGTGCTGGTCGAAGGCTCCGCCATCCAGATCCACCCGCTCGTCTGCGCGGCGTTCAACGCCGACTTCGACGGCGACCAGATGGCTGTGCATGTGCCGCTCTTCAGCGGCGCGATCGCCGAAGCAAAGAATCTGATGATGTCATCCCAGAACATCCTGTCCGCGGCGGACGGCCATCCGGTGGTCGCCCCGACGCAGGACGTCGTGTTGGGCTGCTACTGGCTGACCGCAACTCGCGGCGACCAGCCCACCGACATCTTGAAGCTGCGGGTCTTCAGCTCTCAGAACGAGGTCTTGCTCGCGCTCGAGAGCAAGGTCGTCAAGCTGCAGGAATGGATCCGTGTCCGGATCGGCGACGAAGTAATCGTCACGACCCCTGGCCGCGTGGTTTTCAACCAGGTGCTGCCAGTCGGCAGGGCGCCAATGGAAGAGTCGATGGAGTCGCTGCCTTTCCAGAACGCCCACTACGACCGCAAGCTGCTCCGCGTGCTGGTGGCCGAGCTGTACCGGCTGTACGGCAGCGACATCACTGCAAGCGTTGTCAACGACATCAAACGTCTGGGCTTCCGTTACGCCACCCAGGCGGGAATCACGGTCTCCGCTATGGACATCCCGCACCCGGACGAGAAGTGGCAGGTCATCCGCAATACAGAGAAGGAAGTGGCCGACGTCGAGCGCATGTACCGCCGCGGCGTCATGACCGAGGACGAGCGCTACCGCAAGGTGATCGAGCTCTGGCAGAGGGCTTACGAGGAAGTGGGCAGCCAGACCGAGCAGGCCTTCGACAAGTTCAGCCCGATCTGGATGATGATGGGCTCGGGCGCCCGCGGCAACATCCAGCAGATCCGCCAGCTCGCGGGCATGCGTGGCCTGATGGCCGACCCGACGGGCCGGATCATCGACCTTCCCATCCAGGCGAACTTCACCGAAGGCCTTACAGTGCTCGAGTACTTCATCTCGACGCACGGCACGCGCAAGGGCCTGGCCGATACCGCTCTGAGGACGGCTGACTCCGGCTACCTGACGCGGCGTCTCGTCGACGTCGCCCAGGACGTCATCGTGCGCGAAGAGGACTGCGGAACCACGAACGGGATCTGGATCCGCGACATCACGCCGGAGCGGGCGAAGAACGAGCCCATCTTCGAGAAGATCGCGGGCCGCGTCGCGGCCGAGGACGTTTCCGTGAAGGGCAAGGTGCTCGTGCCTGCCGGCCAGTCGATCAGCGACGAGGCCGCGCGGCAGATCATCGACAACCGCGTCCCGGTGAAGATGCGGTCAGTGCTCGTGTGCGAGGCGCGTGAGGGCGTCTGCCGCACCTGCTACGGACGGAATCTGGCGACCGGCAAGCTGGTCGAGATCGGCGAGGCGGTGGGGGTCATCGCCGCGCAGTCGATCGGCGAGCCGGGCACGCAGCTGACCATGCGTACGTTCCACACCGGTGGCGTGGCCGGCGTGGACATCACCCAGGGCCTGCCCCGCGTGGAGGAGCTGTTCGAGGCACGCATCCCGAAGGGCAAGGCGATCATTTCCGAGATCGACGGCGAGCTCGAGATCATTCGCCAGGAAGGCGCGCGCCGCGTGCGCGTGACGTCGAAGGAGGAGTTCGAGGTCTCGTATCCGCTGCAGCCGAAGATGGAGGTGTTGGTTAAGTCCGGCGACGAGGTCACGGAGGGCCAGGAGCTGGCGCGTGATCCCAAGGGCGAAGGCCTACGGACGCGCCACGCGGGCAAGGTCGCGGTCTCGGCTAAGGAGATCACAGTCCGCACCGTGGACGAAGAGGTGCGCGAGTACCCGATCCCGCACCAAGTCCGCATCCGACCCGAGCTCGACCGCCGCGATGGACGGAAGGTGTTCATCAAGGCAGGCCAGCAGATCACCGAAGGCTCGATTTCACCGCAGGAGCTGCTCCACATCCTCGGCAAGGAGGCGGTGCAGACGTTCCTCGTGGACGAGGTCCAGAAGGTCTATCGGTCGCAGGGTGTCGACATCAACGACAAGCACATCGAGGTGATCGTCCGGCAGATGATGCGGAAGGTCCGCATCGACTCGGCCGGCGACACTGGCCTGCTGCCCGGCGAGATCGTCTCGCAGTGGGAATACGAGGAGGCCAACGCCCGAGCCCTGGCGGAGGGTGGCGAGCCCGCCACCGCCCAGACCGTGCTGCTCGGCCTGATCAAGGCCGCCCTGAACACCACCTCGTGGCTTTCGGCCGCCTCCTTCCAGGAGACGACTCGGGTTCTGACCGAGGCCGCGATCTCGGGCAAGGTCGACCGTCTGCGCGGCCTGAAGGAGAACGTGATCATCGGCAAGCTGATCCCGGCCGGGACCGGGCTCGACTACTACAAGAAGCAGCGCGAGCAGGCGGCTCGGATCCTCGAGGAGGAGCCGATCGACCTGGAGACTCTTTCGGTCTAGTTAGCTGATTCGGGCCGGCCGTCTGGCCGGCCCAACTCTCCTATTGACGATGCACCCGAGCGGCGATATACCGCTCCCGTTCAAGGAGGGGAAGCTAATGCGACTTCGAAGATCGCTTGGCGTGGCCGTCGCGGCGTGGGGTTTGATGGTTACGGCTAACCCTGTTGCAGCCGACTCGCGAACGATCAACGTCTTCGACCTCCCGTTTTTCCGGTGCACCGCCAACACGAAAGAGGCGACTGTTCCACCTGGCGTCGCGACCGAAGGCGCGGTGCACGTTTGCTTCGTCAGGTTCTTCAGCGGGGTTCCGTGGCAGGCTGAAGCAGGTGAGTGGATCTTCTTTAACTGGAAAATATTCCTAAACAGCTGTGCAGATGGCGGTTGGACCGGCACGGCGACGATGACGCTTGACGGATCCGCTGTCCCGGTCGACACACTGCCGTGTCAGGCCACGCCACTGGGCGCTTCTGGAATCGGCTTGGGGTACTTGAGCCATCCGCTTCCCCCCGGGGATCACACGGCAACTCTCACGCTCAGCCCTGCGCCGCCAGCACCGAACACCCCGCCCCAACCGGTGACGGTGACGGTCGTTCAAGGGGATGGCGCTTAGCGCCGGTTTCGGCTAAAGTCAGCGGTACGTGCACAAGGGGGCGCCCGCCAGGGTGACCCCTTTTCCTTTGCCTGCCGGTCTATTCGCAGACGTCAAAGAGTGTGCTGAAAACCTCCCATCCCGGCGGCGGATTCATTCGGTCGTCGCAACATCGGCGGACTCTGACGTCGCTGAGAGTAATCGGCCGAGAGCTTGAGCGGGACGCAACCAGCCGAGTGTCTCTCGTGGGCGGCGATTCAATTGAGCGGCAACGAAGTCGAGATG
>DATEGC010000117.1:0-15285 GCA_035280285.1 Candidatus Dormiibacterota bacterium
TGCAGCTCGCTCTCTTTCATGACGATCAGGTGATCCTCCTTCGAATGTGCTTTTGCCATGGCGAGCTCAAGTTGGTTTTTGGTGTGTTCTCTAGAAAAAATCGCGCAGCCACCTCACTGTTTTTTGATACGTGTTGCCGAACGTGACGGGCTGGTGCGAGTTCGCGTGACCGTGATCGCGCGCGCGCGCGCCCCACTTCACAAGCCCAGCCGCAACCGCAAACGACGGTCCGTGTGCCTTGTCTGCGAGCCCACCGAGACTGCGGGGCTGGCCGAGCCGCGCCGAAGTGTTGAACACTGCCTGCGCGGCGTCCGTCGTCCCCATCAGACGCGACCCGCCGCCCGCGACGATGACACCGGCGGGCAGCAGCTGGTCGAACCCGCTCTTGCGCACCTCTTCGCGCGCCATCTGAAAGATCTCGATCAGTCGCGGCCCGATGATCTCGGCGAGGAACCGCCGCGGGAGCGCCTGGATGCGGTCGCCCCCGACCTGCCTGACTTCGACCTTTTCGGCATGGTCGATGACTTCCGGCAGTGCGTGGCCGTAGTTCAGCTTCAAGTTCTCGGCTTCGTCGAGGGTCGTCCGGAGTCCGATCGCGATGTCGCTGGTCACGTGATTGCCGCCGACCGGTAGCACCGCCAGGTGCCGAGCCGACCCTTCCGTGTAGACGACGACGTTCGTCGTGCCGGCGCCGATCTCGACCAGGCAGACGCCTAGCTCGATCTCCTGCGGCGTGAGCACGCCTTCGCCGGCGGCGAGGCCGGCGCAGACCACGTCTTCGACGTCGAAGCCCGCGCCGTGCACGCATTTGATCACGTTCTGGACCGCAGTCTGGGCGCCGGTGATGATGTTCGTCTCGACCTCGAGGCGGTGGCCGGTCATGCCGACCGCGTCGCGCACGCCGTCCTGGCCATCGACCGTATAGGCGCGTGGGATGACGTGAATGACCTGGCGATCGCTGGCCACGCTGACCGCTCGACTGGCCTCGACCACGCGGTGAACGTCGTCTTCGCCGATCTCGTGGTCGGGGTGCGCGACCGCGACCACGCCGGTCGAGTTCTGGCTCCAGAGATGCGTGCCGCCAAGGGAAACGACGGCCGACTCGATTCGGTGCCCTGCCATGCGCTCGGCGGCGACGGTCGCGGCCTGGATCGCACCAATGGTCTTCTCCAGGTTGACGACCACGCCTTTGCGCAAGCCTTCGGAGGGGCTCTCGCCCACGCCGAGGATGCTCAACAGAGCGCTCGGCTCGTCAGACTCTGCTATGACCACCGCGACCCGGCTGGTGCCCAGGTCGAGACCGACGGTTTGCTTCCGCCGCGACAAAACTGTGCTGGAACGCCTCCTGGAACGACGGGATGTAAAGGGCGGGTTGCCGGGATTATATCGGCTCCCGGTGGGTTGCGGGACCAGATTTTGTGGGTGGGGCGCGCCTGAAGGCTAGGACTTGTGGTTGGCGACCCTTACTTCCTACAGGCTTGCTCCGCCGAGTTGATCCGGTTGATGTCCGGCTGCATGTACTGGGCGAGGGAGGCGAACTTCTGCAGCCCCTGAACGATGAGGTCACGGCTGTTTGCCTGGTAGCCCTGGATCGCCTGTGAGACACCCTGCTCCATCCCGATCCAGTCGGACTTGAACTGATCCACCTGAGGCCCGACGCAACCGGGGATGTCGCGCCGGTTCTGCGTCATCGCGTCCTGCACGTCGACCATGGCCTTGTCCAGCTTCATGAGCGCGTCCTTGCAGGAGGGCGGCAGGCTTGTAGTGCAGTTGGACTGCACCGCCGGGAGCGCGTTGGTGGTCTCGGTCAGCGATGGCCCAAGGTCGACGTTGAGGAAGCGGTCGGCGCGCTCGTAATCCGAAAGCAGCGGGGACGGCGTCACCTGGGTGGCAATGGTGTCCTGGCTGCCGAGCAGCTGGCCGCGGACGACAAAGCCGCCGACGGCGATGATCGCTACGAGGAGAGCCGCCGCCACATACATCACCGGTTGTGGGCCGGAGCGCGGCGCGGGCTGCTGCCACGCGGGCGCCGGCGCCTGCGGTTCGATCGGTTGAGGCGGCGCTCCTTCGGCGGCGACCGCGGGTTGCGCGGCGAGCCAGGCTGGCGCCTGGTCCAGCCATTCGGGCTTCTGTGCCGGTGTAGCTGCCGGCGGCACAGGTTGCGGAGGCGGGCCCTGCACCGGCTGCCACGCCTGACCGTCCCACCACCAATGTCCGTCTGGAGAAAGCCGCGGGCCCGGCACCCCGGGAGTTGACATCGCGCGGGCGATTTTAAGGATCGCGATCCCGATTGAAGCTCACATAACGATCGTGGCTGTCGCCGGTCAACGGCCGGCCACCCCTGACATACACGTGTTGGCCCAAGGCGCGAAATCCGGTGCGCGCCGCAACAGGTAGTGTCGGCGGATGGCGCCCAGATTGTTGAAGATGCGGACGCCGAACGCGACGATGGCCGCGATCGACAGGTCCACCCCGAGCTTGTCTCCGAAGAAGGTCAGGCTACCCTCGAGCGTGATGTTCGTGATCAGTCCGCTGAAGAACACGCGCGGCTCGAACGTGCCTGCGATGTATGCCTTGAACGCGCCGAAGATCGAGTCGAGCGCTGCCAGCAGGGCGACAGCGGTATGCGCGCGTAGGTGATCGGGATCGTGACCGGCGACAGCAAGCCAAGGATCACGCCGAGGATCGCGAATGCGACCGGGATGACGATTACTTGCACGGGTTCGGCGACGGCGGTGTCGACGCGACCGGAGATGGCGAGGGCGCCGGCGGTTCGAGCGACTTGAAGCCGACAGCGGGCTCGACAGGGTTCATCACGTTGACGTACTCGAGGTCGGACGAGTTGTAGTTGACCGTGCCCGCGATCGCCTTCAGCGCGATCAGCTTGGTGTTGAGCGTGGCGAATTCCTCCGGGGTCAACACGCGCCCAAAGTAAACCCTCCAGCCGCGCTTGGCGATCAGGGTCAGGTTGCCGCAGGAGTCGAAGATGAACCCGGCAACGTCCTGACCGACCAGAGTGGGAAAACCGCGCTGGATGTTCACCATCGCGGTCAGGAGAGCGGGATCGAGCGCACGATCGCCAACGTGCGGATCGCCTCCGGCCGGACCCTGGATATCGACCACGCCCGCGGCCGTGTTGGCCGTCCCGAGCACGACTGCCAGGCTGGAGAGCCAAAAGAGCCTGGCCGACGGCCCGGCGTGGTAGGCCGCGACGGGCTCCCACTCACGCACCTGGACCACCACCGTTCCGGGAAGCTGCGCCTGCACGGTTGCGGACCGAATCCACACCTCGTTGAGGAGGCGCTGCTGCGAAGTCGTCTCGTCGACCGAGATGATCGAGACGTCGCCCGACAGGCCCGCGGCATTCCCGACCTGCGCGGGCGACATGTGACGCGAGCCAAGCACGTGGACCTCGTGGACGGCCAGGGCGGGGCCGAACCACAGCCAGGCCAGAATCACGATCTCCGCGACGGCAACCAGCGCGGACAGTGTTCGCCAGATCCAGTGCACGTCGGGTTCCTTCAGCGCGCGTTCGGAGCGGGTCCACATCTGGCCGCGCAGCGGCTCGGTTCGCTCGAGCCCCTGCGGCCACGGCGCTCGACGGAGGACGGAGCTGCGCCGTCGAAACCTCATCTGGCGCTCGGTCCGATGTGGCGTTGATGGCGGGCCACGGCGTGGTCCACCAGACGCTGACACAGCGCGTCGAACTCGATGCCAGCCGCGCGCGCCGCGTCGGGCAGGAGTGAGAGTGAGGTCAGCCCCGGCACCGTGTTGACCTCGAGCACCCAGGGCGTGCCGTCGCTTGCGACGATGATGTCCACCCGCGCCATGCCCGAGCACCCGAGCTCGGTAAAGGCCCGTGCTGCCGATTCCGATGCGGACTTGCGCGCAGCCTCCGGCATGCGAGCCGGGATGATGTGGTGCGACTTTCCGGCCGTGTACTTCGCGTCGTAGTCATACACGGGGTTTTCGCTCACGATCTCGAGCGTCGGCAGGACCTGGAGCTCTGGCGTCGCCAGCACCCCAACCGTGATTTCGGTGCCGGCCGCAAACCGCTGCGCCAGGACGCGCCTGTCATAGCGGCGTGCCAGAACGAGGCCGCTCGCGACCGCATCGGCGTCACGGGCGACAGTCAGCCCGATGGTCGATCCCTCGCGCACAGGTTTGACGACCAGCGGAAAGCCGAATTTCGCTACGAGGCGCTCGACCACGTCGGGCGAAACGCCCTCTTTGATCTCGATCTCCTCGAACTCCGGCACGTGCAGGCCGATAGCGGCGAGAATCCGCCCGGCCCGGGCCTTGTCAATGCACAGTGCCGAAGCGAGCACGCCGGAGCCTGTATAAGCCAGACCGAGCAGCTCGAACATCCCTTGCACGGTGCCGTCCTCGCCGAGCCGTCCGTGCAGCGCATTGAAGACGCAATCGAAATCGCCGTCCCGCAACACGTCCCACGTCTGCGCATCGAGGTCGACTGGAGTGACGTCGTGGCCGCGGCCCAGCAGCGCATCCGCTACCTGTTCCCCGGAGCGCAGCGAGACCTCGCGCTCGGCCGACTTCCCCCCTCTCAGGACGGCGATCTTCACTTCCAGCGGCCCACCATCTCGACCTCGGGCTGGAGCTGAGCCCCAAAACGCCGCTTGACCTCGACCATCACGCGCTCGATGAGCCGGCGCACGTCGGCCGCGGTGGCGCCCCCTTCGTTGACGATGAAGTTGCCGTGCAGTTGTGACACGACGGCGGCGCCCTGGCGCGCGCCTTTCAGCCCGGCGGCCTGGACCAGACGACCGGCCGAGTCGCCCGGCGGGTTCATGAAGACGCTGCCGCAGTTCTTGGTCTTGATCGGTTGGGTCTCGTTGCGTTCCTTCGCGAGCTTGGCCATCAGCTGCCGCGCCTGTTCCCCATCACCGCGCTCGAGCTGGACGGTCGCGCTGAGCACGAGCGCGCCCATGAGCTCTCCGTCTCGAAGCGCTGACGTGCGGTAGCCGAGTTGGAGGTCCCCCGGACTCCAGTTGCGCGCACCCGCGCCAGGCATATAGCCCGCGACCTCGACCAGCACCTCGCGGATTTCTTTGCCCCAGCAGCCGGCGTCCTGGTAGACGGCGCCGCCCACCGTGCCTGGCACGCCGATCGCAAACTCCAAACCGCGCAGGTTCGCGTCGGCCACGATCCGGGCCAGGCGCATCATCTTCAGGCCCGCGCCGGCGCGCACGCGCGTGCCATCGATCTCGTGGTCGCGATAGACCACGCGGAGGACAAGGCCGTCGACCCCGCGGTCCGCGATCAGCAGGTTCGTACCGGCGCCGAGCAGGAGGTATGGAATCGAGCGCGCCTTGCAGCCATCAACGGCTTTCTCGATTGCCTCGGGCCGAGCCAGCTCAACGAAAAACTCGGCCGGGCCGCCGATGCCAAACGATGTTCGCGAAGCGAGCGGCTCGTCCTCCTTGATCCCGGGCAGAGCGCGAAGCCAGGCGCGGTTAGTCTTCGTCCTCCAGCTCATCCTTGGGGCCAATGGGGGGATCTTGATCCCCTCATTTCCTTAGACCTTGTGCGCCAGGTCATCGCCCAACTTCTTGATGTCGCCGGCGCCCATCAGCAGAACCAGGTCGTCGGGACCGACGGTCTCTTCCAGCGCCTCTTTCGCCTTGTCGAAGTCGCCGACGTAGATGCCGCGCGGGATCTGGTGCGCGAGGTCGGAAGCGAGAACCCCCGAAGTGTTCTCCTCGCCGGCGCTGTACGTGTCGAGGACGAAAACCCTGTCCGCGCCGACAAACGAACGCGCGAAATCGTGCATCAACGCGTTCAGACGCGAGTAACGATGGGGCTGAAAGACGACGACAAGGCGGCGGTGTCGCAGCTCGCGCGCCGCCTCGATGGTGGCGCGGACCTTCGTCGGATGGTGCGCGTAGTCGTCGTAAACAGCCGCGCCCTGAAAGACGCCGAGGAACTCCATGCGGCGATGCGCGCCGGGGAATGTGTGCAGGGCGGCCGCGATGTCGGCGAACGAGACGCCGACCTCCAGCGCCATCGCCGCTGCTGCCGTCGCGTTCTGGATGTTGTGGCGCCCCGGCTGCCGCAGGTCGACGTGGCCGAGCACCTCGGTGCCGTGATAGATCGGAAATGGGCGCTGCGGTTCGCATCGGTACGTCGCTCCGTGGCGGAACCCGTACGTGACCCGGCGTGCCTTCGGCTTCAGCTCGCGCGCCAGCTCATCGTCCGCACAGAGCACCGCCAGGCCGCCCTGCGGCAGGCCTTCGATGAACCATTGGAACAGGTCACGCACAGCGCTCACGTCGCGGAAATGGTCGGGATGATCAAGCTCGATGTTGGTCACGATCGCCCGCCGCGGGTGATGCAGGGTGAGGGTGCCGTCAGACTCATCGGTCTCCGCTACGAGCCATTCGGATAGGCCAGCGCGTGCGCTCGCGCCGTCGCCGACCAACACCGTCGGGTCGTACCCCGCCGTGACCAGGATGTGGCCGACCATGTGCGTGACCGTCGTCTTGCCGGCCGTGCCGGCGACCGCGATCGAGTTGCCCTCGTTGATCAGCTGGGCCAGCATCTCGGCGCGGCTGACGGTTTTCACACCCATCGCGCGAGCGGCGTCCAGCTCCGGTGACCTCTTGATCGCGCCGCTGTAGACGAGAAGATCTTTGCCCAGCACATGCTCGGGGTCGTGGCCGAGGGCGATGCGCACGCCGGCCTCCGCCAGCTCGTCCGTGGTCTCCGACTCCTTGAGGTCGCAGCCGCTCACCTCGTCGTCGCGGGCCAGGAAGACGCGCGCCAGCGCCGACACTCCGGCGCCTCCCACACCCATCAAATGGACTCTCATTTGCCGGCCACTTCGTGCAGCACTGCCAGCACGCGCTGCGCCGCGTCTCGGCGACCCGCCGCCGCTGAAGCCTTCGCCATCGCGCGTAGCCGGTCGGCCTCGAGGCCGTCGATTGTGCGTACAAGGCTTTCGCCTGTTAGCTCGGCATCGGCGATCCGGACGGCCGCCCCGGCGTTGACCATCGCCGCGGCGTTCTCCTCCTGGTGGCCGCCGCCAAACGTGCCCGGGATCAACACCATCGGCAGTCCGACGGCCGCAGCCTCGGCGATAGTCCCCACCCCTGCTCGCCCAACCACCATGTCGGCTCGCGCCATCAGCGCGGGCATGTCATCGGTGAATGCGATGCCGCGATACCGGTCGCGCGTGTGCACGGTGATTCCTTCTTTGCCCTGCTCCCCCGCAACGTGCACCACCTCTTCGAATCGCTCGCACAGAGCGTCCAGCGCTGACCAGACCGCCTCGTTGATGTGGTGCGCGCCCTGGCTGCCGCCAGTGATCAGCACACGGCGCGGCGGCACTGCAGGCGTGTGCGGAGCGAAGCCTGCACGCAGCGGCACGCCGGTGAGGACGACGTGGCTGTTCTTCAAACGCATCTCTGTCCCAGGCAATGTCGTACAGACTGCGGCCGCGTCGACGGCGAAGTAACGGGTCGCCAGGCCGGGCCTCACGTCCTTCTCGTGCAACACATAAGGAATGCCCCTCATGCGCGCGGCGGCGACGGCGGGCGCCATCACGTAGCCACCCATGCCCAGGACCACATCAGGCCGGAACCGGTCGACGATGCGCAGCGCTGCGCGAAGCGCGGTCGGGATGAGGTAGGGCAAGGCGAGGTTTTTCCAGGCCGCGTCGCGGTCGAGCCCACGGATCCGGATCGTCTCGAGAACGAACCCGGCAGCGGGCACCAGCCTCTCCTCGGGTCCGCCGCTGCGCCCAACCAGGAGAACGGCGCCATCGGGCTCCTCAGCGCGAAGCGCCCGCGCCACTGCGAGCGCCGGATACAGGTGCCCGCCGGTCCCGCCGCCAGCGACCAAGAGTCTCACCACTCCGATTGTTCCGCAACGGCGAGCCGGAGCCGTGGCGGGCGATGCTCAGCAGCAGGCCGACCCCGGCGAGCGTCGTGGCCAGCGCGGTGCCTCCGTAGCTGAAGAAAGGGAGAGGCACGCCGGTGATCGGAAGCGTATTGGTGACCGTGGCCATGTTGAGCAGCGCTTCGAACGTGATCCAGGTCGTTATCGAGGCGGCCAGCGCCATGCCGAAGCGGTCGGGCGCGCGCAGCGAGGCGCGGTAGCCGCGCACGCCGAACACCAGAAAGCCGAGCATCACCAGCGTCGTGCCGATCAGCCCGGTCTCCTCTCCCACGATGGCGAAGATGAAATCCGTGTGGGCCTCCGGCAACCAGCCGTACTTCTCGATCGAGTGTCCTATGCCTACGCCAAATATGCCGCCCGAGGCCAGTCCGTACAGCGATTGCGTGGCCTGGAAGCCTGCCCCCAATGGATCCGCCCACGGATTCCTGAACGCGCTGAGCCTCCCCATTCGGTACGGCTCGAGCAGCGTCACGGCGACGAAGGCCAGGGCGAGCGCAGCGGCGAGCAGGATGAGGTGGCGCAGGCGGCCGCCCCCGGCCCAGTAAGCGCTGAGGAAGATCGCCACGGTCACGATCGACGTGCCGAGATCCCGCTCCAGCAGCAGCAGGACGAGCACGCCGGCGAGCATGGCCGCGAATGGCACGAAGACGTGCTGGAAGTCGCCCATGCGCTGAGAGTTGCGGTCGATCCAGTGCGCGATGAAGACCGCGAATGCGAGCTTGCCGAGCTCGGAGGGCTGAAACGTCCCGAGCGGACCGGCGTCGAACCAGCGCCGTGCCCCGTTGACGCTGACGCCGAGGTGCGGGACGAGGACGAGCAGCATCAGCAGCGCGGCAGCCACAGCGCCGGCCGGAGCTAAAGGCCGGAGGCGGCGGTAGTCGATCCGGGCCAGGACCAGCAGGGCCACGAAGCCGATCACCAGCCACGCCGCCTGGCGCTCCGCGTAATAGAAGGTCGACTGGTGCTGGTTGTAGGCGAACGCGACGCTGGCGCTCGTCACCATCACGAGACCTGCCGCACAGAGCGCGACCGTGGTGAACAGCAGCAGCCTGTCCGGCTGTGGACGTTCGTGAGTCGCGGTGCTCATTCAGAGTGCGCACCGGGCGCGCCCGGCGCCGCATAGCGACGACGGACCAGCTCTTTGAACTGGTTGCCGCGGTCCTCGAAATCTTTGAACATGTCGAAGCTCTTGTAGGCGGGGCTGAGCAAGACCACGCTGCCCGGCCGCGCCAGGCCGGCCGCGATCGACACGGCCTCCTCGAGCGTGCTCGCGCGGATGACGCGCGGATGTGTGTGTAGCTCTCGAGCCAGCTCATCGGCCGAGGCGCCGATCAGGATTACCGCCTCGGTCTCAAGCAGCGCATCCGCGACCCATTGCCGCAGATCGAACCCGCCACCGTAGCCACCGGCGATGAGGATCACCGGCGCGCCGGGAAATGCGTTGAGTGCGACCCTGCCCGCGTCGGGGTTGGTGGCCTTCGAGTCGTTGTACCAACGAACTCCGCTCCACTCGCCTACCAGCTCGAGCCGATGCTCGACGCCGGTGAACGTGCGGATCGCCTCATTGATCACGCCGTCGCTCAGTCCTGCGATGCGGCCCACCGCGGCCGCGGCCAGGGCGTTTTCCATGTTGTGGCGCCCAGGCAGCGGCATCGGCGGGAGCGGCCGGTGCTCGTCGAACCAGACCACCTTCGCGCGCGTGCGCGAGGCCAGGCCGCGCACGATCTCGTTGCGTCCGTTGAGCACGGCGAAGTCCTCCGGCTCCGCGAACGCGATTGCCCGCGCCTTCAGATCCACGTAGCGCTCGAGCGTGCCGTGACGATCGAGGTGATCGGGCGTGATGTTCAGGATCATCCCAACGTGCAGATGCGGGCGCTCGACCGATTCGAGCTGAAAGCTCGAGAGCTCGAGCACGACCCAGTGGTCGGATGTGATCTCGGCCACGCGGTCGAGCACCGTGTCGCCGATGTTGCCGCCAACGACCACGGGGCGCTTGCCCGCGGACAGCACCACTCCGGTCAGAGCAGTGGTGGTGGTCTTGCCGTTGGTGCCGGTGATGCCGACCACCGTGCCCCTGCACAGCTTGAGGAAGAGGTCGATCTCGCTCGAAACCGGAATCCCCTCGCTCCGCGCCTCGAGCAACAGCTCTGAATCCCATGGCACGCCGGGACTCGCGTAAACCACGTTGATCCCATCGAGCACGGTCTCGTCATAGCCGCCGGTGTGCAGCTCGACCTCGCTCGGCATCTTCGCAAGCGACTCGCGCAGCTCAGCGGCCGGTTTGCGATCGACGACGCGGACTTTCTCACCGTGGGCGGTGAGATGAAGCGCAAGCGCGACGCCGCTGCGTGCCGCGCCCACGACCAGGGCCGTCAAGCCAACAGCTTCACGAGAGCGACCGCGGCAAGCGCAGAGACCACGCCCGCGCCCCAGAAGGAAAGCGCAATGCGGTTCTCAGACCAACCCTCGTGGTGGAACGTGTAGTGGATCGGGGTCATGGTGAAAACGCGGCGTCCGCCGCTGGCTTTGAAGTAAGCCACCTGAATGATGACAGACAGGGTCTCGAGCACAAACACGAGAGCGACGATTGGAAGCAACACCAGGACCCCCTGCTGGATCGACATCGCGGCGACCGCGAAGCCGATCGCGAGGGCCCCGGTGTCGCCCATGAACAAACGAGCTGGATAGCGATTGAACACAAGGAAAGCCAGCAGCGTTCCGCACAGCGTTATCCCAACGGCCTTCTCGCCCGCCGGGGCCCCCGGCAAAAAGAGCACCACGGTGGCGATCGCGACGACGCTCAGCCCCGCGGCGAGCCCGTCCATGCCGTCTGTGATGTTCACCGCGTTGGCAGTGGCGACGATGGCCAGCACCGCGAGTGGAAAGACCACCCACGGCGTCGCGTGCAGGAACAATTGCGGTGCTCCTTCCAAGGTGGCCAGCCACGCCACAGGCACGGCAAGGAGGATCTGTAGAGGAAGCTTCAACCGCGCTGGGATGCCGCGCGTCCCCACGCGTAGCTTGCTGCGGTCGTCGGCGAAACCGATCGATCCACCGGCGATAAGCCCGGCCACCGCCGGCAGCGCGCCTGGGTGTCCCGCCAGCGCGGCCAGCGATCCGCCGACAAATCCCAATGCGACGAAGAGAACCCCACCGCCCGTCGGAGTGCCCGCCTTCCTCTGGTGGGTATCAGGCAGCTCCTCCTGGATCACCTGTTGGGACCGCATCCGCTGCAGCGTGCGGATGGTCGGCGGATAAAGGATGAGAGCGATCGCGAAGGCGCCGGCGAAAGTCAGGACGTCGAAGATCAAGCGGCAGTCAGCTCCCGAACGAGCTCATCGAGCCGGACGCCATGCGACGCCTTGATCAAGACGCGGTCGCCCGGATGCGCGTTGCCTCTCACCCACTCCGCCGCCGCCGCATGGTCTGGCACAATCTGCGCGCCCGCCGCCTCGGCCATCACGCGCGCGTGATCGCCTTGCACGACGGCGACCTTGTCGAACAGCTCCCCGGCCCGCTCGCCAACGCGCCGGTGCTCATGCTCCGCCAGTGACCCGAGCTCGCGCATCTCTCCGAGCACGGCGAGCAGGCGGCCCGGTCGGGGACCGGAGGCGATCGTCTCGAACGCAGCCAGCATCGATTCCGGGCTCGCGTTGTACGCGTCGTCGATGACTGTGTAGCCAGCCGGGGTCGCGATTTCCTGCAGCCGGTGCTCAACGGTTACGTCCGCCAGCGACTCTGCGCCGACCGCCAGCGGCACCCCTGCAAACTCCCCCGCCGCGAGCGCCGCCGCCGCGTTCAGAGCCTGATGGCGGCCTTCGATCGCGAGTCGCATCTCGACCTCGCGGACCGTGAACCGACAGCCTCCGCCGCTCGTGGTCCTATAGCCTTCGACCCGATAGTCTCCGTGCTCCTGGCCGAAGCTCGCGATGCGTGCCGGCGTCAGCTGAGCGAGCAGAGGATAGAACTCGTTGTCCGCGTTCAGCACCGCAAGTCCCTCGTCGGGCAGGGCCGCAACCAGCTCGGCCTTCGCCCTGGCCAGCTCTTCACGCGAGGCGAAGAACTCCATGTGCACGACACCGACGTTCGTCACGATGCCGATAACCGGTCTTGAGAGCGCGGCCAGGCGGGCGATGTCACCCGCGCGCTGCATGCCCATCTCGAGCACAAGCGCCGAATGGTGAGGCTCGAGGTTGAGGATCGTAAGGGGCACGCCGGTCTCGGTGTTCAGATTGCCCTGCGTGCGCAGCACATTGAAGTGCTGACCGAGGATGGCGGCCACCATCTCCTTGGTCGACGTCTTGCCATTGCTGCCTGTGACCGCGACCACCAGCGGCTGCACGCGGCGCAGCGCGTGGGACGCAAGGGCAAAAAGCGCGCTCCACGTGTCGGGCACGACGATTTCGACCACGCCCGGCGAGATGTCGGTCTTACGGTCGACGACCAGCGCGGCGGCGCCGCGCGACACGGCGTCACCGATGAACTCGTGGCCGTCGAGCTCCGCGCCGCGCAGGGCGAAGAACAGGCCGCCCCGCTTCACATCGCGCGAGTCGGTGTGAAATGTCAGGAAGGTTTCGCCAACCTGCGTGCCCCCGACCTCGCCGCCGCCGGTCGCCTCGAGGATCTCGAGGAGACTGAGCCTCATGCCTATATGAGAACTGTTATCGAGGGTCTGGTGTTATGTGCCAGTTGACGACTATGGTCTGGGCGATCGTCTTCCAGATCGGTTCCGCGGTCATGTAGCCGTCGTTCAAGGTCCAGTCCCGGTCGCTGCCCGGATAGTGCGGCTGCCGCACTACCACGATCATCGTGAAGCGCGGATGCTGGGCCGGCAGGAAGCCGACGAACGACGCCCACACCTCCTGTGTGTACTGACCGCTGACCGGAATCTGCGACGTGCCGGTCTTGCCTGCCTGGTCGAGCTCGAAGCCTCGAATGCGCGACGTCCAGCCTGAGCCGTGCTGCACGACCTGCTTCATCATCTCGGTCATCTTGGCGGCGGTCGCGGCGCTGACCGCCTGGCGCTGCGGCTGCAGCAGGAGCGGATTGATCTGTGTGCCCACACGCTCCACCACGTGCGGCGGCGCGTACTTGCCGCCATTGGCCACGACGTTGATGGCGGCGAGCATCTGGACCATGTTCACGTCGATGCCCTGGCCGAAAGAGGTCGTCGCGTATTGGGAGTCGCTCATCTGCTCGGCCTTAGGCGGCAGCAAGCAATTCTCACCGGCGACGTCGATGCCGCTCGGCTGGGTGAGCCCGAAGGCCTGCAGGTTGCTGTAGAACGCTGCGTGGCCCTCGGCCTGCATCGCTTTCATCGCGCCCACATTCAAGGAGTGCGCGAGCACGTACGTGAAGTCCACATTGCCATGGTTGCGGCGGTCCCAGTCATAGATGCGATAGCCGCCGACGCTCAGCACTCCGGGGTCGTTGATCACTGTGTCGGGCGCGATCGCACCGGCGTTGATCGCGCCAGATAGCGTCACCACCTTCATCACCGACCCAGGCTCGTACACGTAGCTGACGACGTTGTCCTTGAACAGCGCAGCGTCTGTGTGGTTGAAGTCGTTGGCGTTGTAGCTCGGGTAGTCGGCCCACGCGACGATGCCACCGGTGGAGGGGTCCATGATCAGCACGCTGCCGCTCTCCGCGTTGTCTCGCTTGACGCCATCCGCCAGCGCCTGCTCCGCCGCGTACTGAATATTGGCGTCGAGCGACAGCACGAGGTCCTGACCGTTGACCGGATCCTGGTGCGTGTGGGTGCCCAGCACGATCTCACGGTTCGCCAGGTCGCGGTAGCTCGAGATGAATCCTGGCGTCCCCGCGAGCGCCTTCTGGTACTTCCCCTCGAGGCCGTAGTTCCCGTTCCCATTCCAGTCCACGAAACCCAGGAGGTTGGCTGCGAGCGACGTGCCTGGCGCGATGCCCGGCAGGTATGAGCGCTGCGTTTCCTCTTGCAGGCCCACACCCGGCAGCTTGAGAGTCCGCAGCTGGTCTGCCTTCGCCTTGGCGACGCGCCTTTGGATGTAAGCGAACTTGGAGCTCGACCCCAGCGTCGTCATCGTCTTCGCCTTGTCCACGCCGAGCACCGTGGCGAGCCCGGACGCGACGCGGTCACGCTCGTTCTGGGGAATCTGATCGGGTGAGACGAAGGCCGAGTAGACGGTCGTATTGACGACGAGCTGCGTCAGGTTGCGATCGAAGATCGCGCCCCGCAGCGCGGGCAGCTCGACGTACTCGCGGTACTGGGCCTGAGCCTGCGTGGCGAGGCGGCCGTGCTGCGCGACCTGCCAGTAGGCGAGGCGAGACCAGACCATGCCCGCGAGAACAAGGGCGACCACAAGCATGGAAAGGACGCGAAGCCGCGCCGAACCGACACGCTCGATTTTGCCGGGGCGCCTTGCGGCGAGCGCACCCATTACACGGGTCCCCGCAAATTCACGGCGAGCCGCTCGGCGACCCGCTGCGCGACTCGTGTCGCGGGTCCTCAGAGTTTGTGGGGATCTTGCTCAATTAGTGCTTGGTTGCCGCGAGGACGTCGCGCGTCCCGCCGACGGTGTTGACCATCATCGCCACCGCACGCATCCATAGCGGCGTCGTGTCTGCCGGCGAGTCGCCAAGTGGAGCGGTCAGGTCGATGCCGACCGGCCGCCCGGCGACGTAGCTCGACGGCACCACGCGCTGCATTCCGCTCCGCGCCGCCTGCTGCTGGACCTCCGCGGGGGCGTGCAGGGTCACCTCCTGGTAGCGGAGTTGGTCCTGCTCGGCGATCAGCTGGCGCTGCTGGTCTTGCAGGCGGCTGATGTCGTATGAGGCCTGAGTGATCTGGGCCGCGAGGGCGAGGTAGAAGAGCAGCGCGATGACGACTGCCCCGACGCCCACGTAGGCGTGGCCGAACACACTCACGTGCAGTCGCTCGGCCGCGACCGCGCTCGCCACCTGCACGATGCCGCGCGTGCGCCGTCGCCGCCTGGGAGGTGCGATGACGTGCGGCGCTGCGCCTGTCGTGCCGAGGCGCCGTCGGGCGAGTATTCGGGTTGAAGTCAAGGCGTAAACCTCACCGGTGCTGTGGCGGAATAGCGCCCGGTGGCCGGAGGGGTTGGGCCGGTCACCGGGACTTCAGGGATTCAGAGTCTTTCCGCGACCCGGAGGCGGGCGGACCGGGCCCGGGGATTGGCGGACACTTCCGCTTCGGAAGGCCGCACGGGATGTCGGGTGACGATGCGGAGGGCGGCCCGGTGGCCGCAGGTACAGACTGGCTGCTGGGGTGGGCAGATGCAGTCCTTGGACTCGACGTTGAAGAATGACTTGACCAAGCGGTCCTCCAGGGAGTGGAAGCTGATCGTCGCCATACGACCACCGGGCTTG
>DATEGC010000118.1:0-10672 GCA_035280285.1 Candidatus Dormiibacterota bacterium
GAGTTCATCGGTGACGCCGACTACATCGCCGCCACGATCCTCGAGTACGCCGAGGCAGGGATCCAGTACTTCATCGTCAACCTGCCGAACGCCGCTGAGCGGGGCGTGATCAGCCGGTTCGCGGAGGAGGTCTTTCCGAAGCTAGGATTGCGGGCGGGCGTTGCGTCCGCCTGAGGGCGTTGTGTGGGGAGGAGTTGACATGAGGACTCGTCGAGCTGTGGTTGCCGTTTCGATGGCGCTTGCCGCGGCGGCGTGCGGCGGCTCCAATGCGCCGAGCAGCGGATCGACCATCACCTTTGCGGCGCCGGTCTCCCAGACCGGTGCGTTCGGGCAGGCCGAGGGCCTGTACACCTTCCAGGGCTACAAGTTCTGTGTCCAGACGCTGAACGCGAAGGGCGGAATCAGCTTCGGCGGACAATCGCACCAGGTCGCGCTCGTGACCCAGGACGACCAGAGCATCTCGGCGACGTCGGCGCAGATCGTCGACCAGTACAACGACAAGGGCTACAAGCTGATCCTCAGCCCTTATGGCTCTGCGGCGACGCTCGCGGTCGCGGCGGTCACGGAGCGCAACGGGCAGGTCATGGTCGACAGCAACGGCGCGGACACTGCGATCTTCACCCACAACTACAAGTACATCTACGCGGTGCTGTCGCCCAGCAGCACGTACGTCACCACTATCGTCGACGCCTTGGCGGCGCTGAATCCCGCGCCCAAGAGCGTGGCGGTGATCGCGGCGAGTGACGGCTTCAGCCAGCATGCGGCGGACGTTGGGGTCAAGGAGGCGCAAACAAAAGGCATGACGGTCGTGCCGTCAGCCACGTCGTATACGTCATCGACCAAGGTGAACGCCAACGTCACCGACGTGTCGTCTGCCCTGATCGCGATCAAGGGCACGAACCCGGACG
Source organism: Candidatus Dormiibacterota bacterium (assembly GCA_035280285.1). Taxonomy (GTDB): domain Bacteria; phylum Chloroflexota; class Dormibacteria; order Dormibacterales; family Dormibacteraceae; genus 40CM-4-65-16. The sequence continues at coordinate 909 of DATEGC010000118.1, forward strand.
TGATCATCATCTCGGCGCACCTCAACGAGGCAGTAGCGGCAGTGAAGCAGGCGTCGGAGCTGGGCGTGAAGCCCAAGCTCGGGTTCGCGGCCACGGTCGCGCCGCCGACGCCGGCGTTCATCTCGGCCCTCGGCGCGAAGTCCGAGGGGGTGATCGGCAGCACCCAGTGGGTGCCTGAGATCTCGGCATCGGACAACCTGTTCGGCAACGCCAGACAGTTCCTCACCGACTTCACGAATACATTTGGCTGGTCGGCGAACCAGTATCCATACCAGGCCGCGGACGCGGCAGCGGGCTGCGAGGCACTGTCCCTGGCGATCGGGAAGGCCGGTTCGACGGACCCGGCGAAGGTTCGCGACGCGCTCGCCGGCCTCAAGGCGGACACCTTCTACGGGCACATCGAGTTCGACTCCACCGGCATGAACACGAGCAAGCCGATGTACGTGATCCAGATCCAGAAGTCGGCGTTCGTGACGGTGTACCCGAGCAATCTGGCGACGAAGCAAGCGACCTGGCCCGCCGTCTCCTAGGCGCCTGTGAGTCAGTTTCTTCAGGCGGCCGCCTACGGCATCGTCCAGGGCGGCGTGCTCGCGCTGGTGGCCGTCGGTTTCTCCCTGGTCTGGGGAGTGATGAACGTGATCAACCTGAGCCACGGCGCTTTCGCCGTCGCCGGCGCTTACCTCGCCTGGCAGCTCAACCTGCACCTCGGCCTCGACCCCTTCGTGGCGATTCCGATCGTAGCCGTGGCGCTCTTCGGCGCCGGCTACGTTATCCAGCGAGGCGTGATCAACCTCGTCATCAACGCGCCGATCTTTCTCACTTTGCTGCTGACGTTCGGCCTGGGCCTGGTCATCCTCAACAGCTTGCAGCTGGTGTTCACGGCTGACGACCGCACTATCGACACCACGTACGCGTCAGAGAGCTTTGCCATCGGCACGGTGAACATCCCGTACGGGCGGCTGGCCGCATTCGTCCTCGCGCTGGTGATCACGTTCGCGCTGGCTGCCGTCATGACGCGGACGCGGCTCGGTCATGCCATCGGGGCTACTGGCATGGACCGCGGGGCAGCCCGGCTTATGGGCATACGCGCGCGACATATCTATGCAGTGACGTTCGGCATCGCGGCGGGGCTCGCAGGGGTGGCGGGAACGATGATCGCCACGGTCGGATCGTTCAACCCGACGACCACACCCGGTCAGCTGACGCTCGACGCGTTCGTGATCTCGGTGCTGGGCGGCCTCGGCAACATGTACGGAGCGCTCGTCGGCGGCCTTGTGCTTGGCATCGCCGAGTCACTTGGCGGCTTGCTGCTGACCGGGACCTGGGTTAACGCGATCGCGATGGCGGTGCTGATCGTCACGCTCATCATCCGGCCGTCGGGCTTGATCGGGAAGGCTCAGTACAGCGGTCGAGTCGAGGTGTGAATGCCGAAGCGCTGAGCGCGATCCTCCAGGGGCGGCACCGCACCTGGAGCCAGGTAGCCGCCGATTGGGCCCGCTCGCGCACGCGCGCCAATTCCTGGCCGGCGCTTGCGCTCGTTGCCCTGTTCGCCGCCATGCTCGGACTCCAGCAGGTCATCGAGCCCGGCACGCAGCGCCTGCTGTCAGCAGTCTTCATGTTCGTGGCGCTTGCCCAGGCCTGGAACATCATCGGCGGTTACACCGGCTACGCCAGCTTCGGCCAGGTCGTGTTCTTCGGCCTGGGCGCGTACACGGCCGCAGTCCTGATGAACAACTTCCACGTCTCGTTCTGGCTAGCCCTGCCGGTAGCGATCCTCGGCGGCGCCCTGTTCGCGTGCCTGATCGGCCTGCCTCTGCTCCGATTGCGCGGCCACTACTTCGCGATCGCGACCCTTGGTGCGGCCGAGGGTGTGCGCGAGGTGATCAACAACATGACGCCCATCACCGGCGGCGGGCTCGGGATCACGATTCCCACCTTCGGCGAGGATGCGCCGACGCCGTACTTCGGCAAGCCCGGCTTCTATCTCGCCTTCCTGATCCTCGCCGTCGCATCAGTGGCGCTCTCCGCGACACTTGCGCGCAGTCGCTTCGGTTACGCGATGGTGGCCGTCCACGAGGACGAGGACGCGGCCGGCGCGGTTGGCATCAACACGACGGTCGTCAAAGTCATCGCGTTCGCGCTGTCGGCCGCGATCGTCTCGTGCGCCGGCGCCTTCTACGCCTTTCAACAAATCGAGTTCTATCCGACCGACGTGTTCGACGCCTCCTTCACCGTGCTGATGGTGATCATGGTTGTGATCGGTGGCAGCGGCTCAGTGGCGGGCCCGCTGGTGGGTGCAGTTGGTCTGGAATTGCTGTCGCAGTTCCTGCGCATCAATCTCGGCGCCTATAACCAGCTGATCTTCGGAGCCATCATCGTCGTGGTCGTCGTCTTTTTCCCACAGGGAGTCGTCAACTTCTTCCGCGACGCGTGGCGGACGCGCCGCCTCTCGGTCCTCGACAACATCAGGCGCTACCGGCTGTGATCGAAGTTCGCGATCTCACCAAGCGATTCGGCGGGTTGTGGGCGCTGCGCGACGTTAGCTTCTCCGTAGCCCAGGGCGAGATCCTCGGCGTAATCGGTCCCAACGGGGCGGGCAAGAGCACGTTGATCAACGTCATGACGGGTTACACGAGACCGACGAGCGGGCGGGTCGCGATCGGAGGCAGAGACGTCACTGGCCTCCGGCCATGGGTGATCGCTCACGACCGCGTCGCCCGTACGTTTCAGATTGTCAAGCCATTTCGAGGCCTGACTGTGCGCGAGAACGTCGCCATCGGCGCCATGCACGGCAACGAGCGCGACCGCAGCGTGCGCGACGCCCTAGCCACCGCCGACCAGCTTCTGGAGCTGGTCGGCATCGCTGAGCACGCCGACGCGGCCCCGAGCCAGCTCAGCGTTGCCGACGCGCGCCGGCTCGAGCTGGCCAAGGCGCTCGCCAGCCGGCCGCGGCTGCTGCTGGTCGACGAGGTGATGGCCGGGCTGCGACATCAGGAGATCGAGGCCGCGGTCGAGCTTATCCACCGCCTGCGCGACGTCGGCATCACGATCGTGGCCGTCGAGCACGTTATGAAGGCGATCGTCTCGATCAGCGACCGCGTCCTGGTACTGCATCACGGCTCGATCCTGGCCATCGGCACGCCGCGCGAGGTGCTTTCCGACAGACGCGTGATCGAGGCCTATCTCGGTCACCGCTATGCGCAGAGAGGGGAGGCGTGAGCCTGCTCGAGGTTCACAACCTGGACGCGGGCTACGGTCGCGTCCAGGTACTGTGGGACGTGAGCCTGGGCGTGGAGCCGCGGCAGATCGTGTCTCTCATCGGCGCCAACGGCGCGGGCAAGACGACGCTGCTGCGCGCGATCTCCGGAATGATTCCCGCCCGCTCCGGCCGCATCACTTTCCAGGGCCGCGAAATCGCCGGCGCCTCAATTGAGTCGATCGTCGACCTGGGCATAGCCCACGTACCAGAAGGGCGGCGCCTGTTCTCCGGCCTGACCGCGCGCGAGAACTTGATTCTGGGAGGCTGGCGCCACAACAACCGCGACCTAACGCGCGCCCTCGAGCTCTTTCCCGCGCTCAAAGAGCACTTGAACCAGGTTGCCTCGACCATGTCCGGTGGCGAGCAGCAGATGTGCGCGATCGCGCGCGGCCTGATGAGCGAGCCTGCGCTGCTGCTGATCGACGAGCTGTCGCTCGGACTCGCACCCCGGCTGGTGGACGAGATCGTGGCCCGGCTCCCAGACATCGCGGCGTCGGGCACCGCAGTGCTGCTGGTGGAGCAGGACGCGGACACTGCCCTGAGCGTGTCCGAATTCGCGTACGTGCTCGAAACCGGGAGGATCACGAAATCGGGGCCGTCGAAACAGCTGCTCGCCGACCCGACCATCCAGGAGGCGTACCTGGGGCTCCGCGCCACATGAGCCAGCACAGCGGCATAATGCCCAGCGCCTAGATGTTCGACAAATTCAATTTTTATGACTTCCTCGGCTATTTGCTGCCGGGAGCCGCTGTTGTACTGATGGTCTACTGGGTCGGGAAGCTGGCTTTCGGAATTCCATTCCCAGTCTTCCAGGGTGACCTTGCAACCTCCTTCGTCTTTCTCGGGGCCAGTTACGTCGCGGGGCATCTGGTCCAGGGGCTTGGCAGCATCTACGAGCGAAGTCTCAGGACGACCCGGAACGGCCGTCTCCTTCGACTGTCTGAATGGTTATTGCTGTGCCCGCCCGGCACCTACGTGCCATCCCAGGACCAATTCACTGACGGTCTGATCGCGCGGATCTACACCGCCGCCGACGTTGTGTTCAAGGCGAAGAAGGACAGCGACCAAGAAGGAGAAATATTCGAACAGGCGTATGCCCTGCTGGTCCAAAAAGGTCTGGTTCAGCACGTCGAAGTTTTCCTTGCGATGACAGGGCTTGCTCGCGGAATGTTGGCGGCGACCGGGCTGGCGGTGGTGGTGGCAGAGGCCGTAGTGCTTACGGAGTTCGTGCTTGCGTCGTCATGGCCGCACGGCGTCGCGATTCTCGAGATCGCCTCCCTGAGATACAGCCCAACCGCGCTCGCTCTTTCGCTGGCGGCACTGCCGGCGCTCGCAATCGTCGCGTGGCTCTTTCGGCGTGAATTCGACCGCTTCCGCTACTACTTCGCAAAATCGGTGTACTGGAACTTTCTCGCCTGGTACGGCAGCCAAAACATGGAGAAGGATGCAGGTCCAGAGTGATCGGACCTTGCGCGCAAAGCTCCTGATTACGCCGTCCACGGCAGCGAGCGGAGTGGCGCGACCTGAATACGTACCGATGCCGCACCGGAAGGGGTTTCCGCAAGAAACCCAAAAATCGCGAAATCTTGCGCATGTTTTGGACGAGAACTGGGTAAGTAGTCAGCTAATCGCCCGTGTCAGGGCGAACCTCGTGTAAGGGCAAGGATCAAGCCCTGGAGGCAGGCACAAATGGGTGTTCTGCTGGAGTCCCTCCTTGTGTTTTCGGCTGCGCGCGCGCTGTACGTCGTGTGGCGCTCGATCGTCGTGATCGGACCGGCGCAAGTCGACGTAGCGCCCGAGGCGCTGGTGACTGGAGGTGGCGGTGCCCTCGAGGGCCTGGCAGCGTCATTCATGCGCTCGCTGACCGCGAACGGAACCGACAAAGAGAAGGCGGATCGATGAGCGGTCGCTTAACGCGCATCGGGCAGAATTTCTTCTGCGAGATGGAGGGGAACAGGTGAGTCGCGTCCTGGGCATCGGCCTCGCGGTCGTGCTGGCGATCGGCGTGCTGGCCGCAATCGTCATCTCGTACACCCAGACCCACGGCACGCCAGGCGGCAAGCTGGTCGTCGTCCACGGGGTGATCGGTTCGGAGAAGCTGCCTTTCTTCCAGGACCCGGCGGTGATTGCCGAGTTCCACTCGCGCGGCTACGACGTGCAGGTCGACACTGCCGGTTCGCGGCAGATCGCGACCTCTGTCGATCTCTCCAGATACGACTTCGCCTTCCCGGCCGGGCAGCCGGCCGCGCTGAAGATCCAGCAGGACCACAAAGCGAGGGCGACTTACGTGCCCTTCTACACCCCGATGGCGATCGCCACCTTCACCGTGATCGGCGACCTGCTGAAGACAGCCGGCGTAGCGACCTCGAATGCCGGCGTCTACACCCTTGACGTCAACGCCTTCCTGCAGGTGACCGCGGCCAACAAGCGCTGGACCGACATTCCAGGCAACACTGCCTACACCTCCGGTCGCAGCATCCTAATCACGTCGACCGACCCGACGAAGTCGAACTCGGCCGCCATGTACATCGCCATCGCCTCGTATGTGGCGAACCAGAACAACGTGGTCCAGAACCCCAGCCAGGTCCAGGGCGTGCTGCCCAAGATCGCACCGCTGTTCCTGCGCCAGGGCTTCACAGAGTCGTCGTCGGAAGCGCCCTTCGAGGACTACCTCTCGATCGGCGTCGGCAAGAGCCCGATGGTGATGATCTACGAGGCCCAGTACGTCGCACGTCTGGCGGCGAAGGACGGGACGATCAAGAGCGACAAGGCCTTGATGTACCCGAGCCCGACGGTCTTCTCCAAGCACACGCTCGTCCCGCTGACCGGCAACGGGGATCAGATCGGACGGCTCCTGGCCAATGACTCAAGGCTGCAAAGCCTGGCCGTGAAGTACGGGTTTCGCACGAGCGATCCCGCCGCTTTCACCAAGTACCTGATCGACCGGGGCGTCACGCCTCCGCCCCCGCCCGTCAACGTCATCGACCCGCCGGCGTACGACAACCTCGAGGCGCTGATTACCGGCATTGCGGCCCTACAGAGCCAAGTGAAAGCAGGAGGCTGATTCATGACCGACACGACTTCCGACAGCACGGCACTCGCGCTCGTCGCGCCGGCCGCGGTGGCGACCGTGACCGAGGGCCAGGCCGCCCAGCAGGCCCAGAACATCGACCCGGGGGCCAAAAAACAGATCGATGCCACGGTCTCGCGGTACGTCAGCACGCTGATGAGCGCCGACCCGCATTCACCGGCGTTTGATCAGCAGCTGAATGCGGTGCACGACCTGGGGGACGCTGACATTCGCGCGTCGGCTGCCGTCTCCAATCGCCTGCTCGACAGACCCGCGCACGCAATGGAGTCCGGTCCGTTCGACCCCAAGTCGCAGATTTCGACCAGCCTGGTCAAGCTGCGCCGCACGGTCGAGGACCTCGACCCTACGCAGCAGGGCCTGTTCGGCAAGAAGCACCTGTGGGGCACGCTGCCGTTCGGTAACACGCTCCGTGACTACTTCCACAAGTACGAGTCGTCGCAGAAGAACCTCGACGCGATCATCCAGTCGCTTTACTCAGGCCAAGACGAGCTGCAGAAGGACAACGCCTCGCTCGAGCAGGAGAAGGCAAACGTCTGGGCGATCAAAGGCCGCCTCGAGCAATACATCTACATGGCGACCGCGCTCGACCAGCAGGTCAGCGCCAAGATCGCCTCGATTCAGGCGAGCGAGCCTGGGCGCGCGACTGAGCTCCAGGAAGACGTGCTGTTCTACGTACGCCAGAAGCGGCAGGACCTGCTCACTCAGCTCGCGGTCAACACGCAGGGCTACCTCGCGATGGACCTGGTTGAGAAGAACAACCGGGAGCTGATCAAGGGCGTCGACCGCGCGACCACGACCACGGTCTCCGCCCTGCGCACTGCGATCATCGTGGCCCAGGCGCTTGCCAACCAGAAGCTGGTGCTGAACCAGGTCAACGCGCTCAACACGACCACGAGCAACCTGATCGAGTCAACATCGGAGATGCTCAAGCAGCAGTCGGGCCAGGTCTACCAGCAGGCGGCCGACTCGACGATCCAGTTGCAGAAGCTGCAGACGGCGTTCGACAACATCTATTCCTCGATCGATGCCATCGACATCTACAAGGTGCAGGCGCTCGACAACATGCAGAAGACTGTCGACGCCCTGACGGCCGAGATCGACAAAGCCCAGAGCTACTTGCAGCGGGCGCACGCCGGACCGCCGGCGGGCGAGCAGATGATGAGCACCCTGACCGTGCCTGCGGCGAAGAGCTGAAATTGCAAAGGCTGCTTGGGTTCGCAATCGTTGCCCTGCTGGCGTGTGCCGCCGCGTGCTCGAGCAGCCAACGTTCTCTCGACACCGCACACACGCTGACCGTTCTCGCCGGGTCGGAGCTGAAAGACCTGGTCCCGCTGCTGCCGGACATCGAGAAGGCAACGGGCTATCAACTCTCGCTCAAGTACACCGGCTCGCTCGACGGCGCGCAGGCGATCTCCGACGGCTCGGACCACAGCGACCTGGCCTGGTTCTCGAGCGGCAACTACCTCACGTTGCTGCAGAGCAAGACCGGGCGCATCACCGCCCAGCAGCCGATCATGCTCTCGCCGGTCATCCTCGGCGTGAAGCAAAGCGTGGCTCGGCGCCTGGGCTGGGCTGGCTCGGCGTCGGTCACATGGGCCGACATCGCCAACGCCGCTAAAGCAGGCATCTTCCACTTCGCGATGACGAACCCAGCCGCTTCGAACAGCGGCTTCGTGGCGCTCGTTGGCGTGGCCTCGGCCTTCGCCGGCAGCGGCACAGCGCTGGACGCGGGCTCGATCGACGTGGCCAGGATGAAGGACTTCTTCAGCGGCCAGGTGCTCACGGCCGGCAGCTCCGGCTTTCTGGCCGACTCGTTCGTGCGGCAGCAGGACAGGGTCGACGGCATGATCAACTACGAATCGGTGCTGCTATCACTCAACAGCGCGGGGAAGCTGCGGGAGCCGCTGGACCTGGTCTATCCCAAGGACGGCATCGTCACGGCGAACTATCCGCTGATGCTGCTCAACGCCGGCAAGCGCGACGGTTACGACAAGGTGGTCACCTATCTGAGGTCACCCGACGTGCAGCGCAGGATCATGACCAGCACCGACCGCCGGCCGGCGGTTCCGGAGGTGCAGCCAGACTCTCGATTCACATCGCAGCTGCTGGTCGAGCTGCCGTTCCCTTCCAACCTCAACGTCATCGACACCCTGCTGTTTGCGTATCTCGACCAGATCCGCGCGCCCGCGCACACATATTTCGTGCTCGACATCAGCGGATCGATGGAGGGAGGCCGGCTCAATACAGTCAAGAAGACGTTCGACAATCTGACCGGAGCGGATCAGACGATCACCGGCCGCTTCGCGCGGCTTCGCGAGCGTGAAGAGATCACGATCATTCCGTTCAACGGCTCGGTGCAGGCTGATGTGACCTTCACCATCAACGACGTCAGCGCCAACAGTGCCGACCTCGCGGCGGTCCGGCGGTATGTGGACAACCTGCAGGCCAACGACGGAACGGCGATCTATGACGCGCTGATCCGCGCCTATCAGGATGCGGCGCGGGCCAAGGCCGGTGATCCCAACCGTTTCTACTCGGTTGTCTTGATGACCGATGGCGAGAACAACGCCGGTCACGACGCCAACGGCTTCAAGAGCTTCTACAACTCACAGCCGGAGGCGACAAAGGCCATCTCGACCTTCGCGATCATCTTCGGTGAGGCAAGCCCGCAGGCGCTGACCGATATCGCTACCCTCACCGGAGGTCAGGTGTTCGACAGCCGCAACGTCTCGCTCTCGTCTGTTTTCAAGGTGATCCGTGGCTATCAGTGATCCCGGACGGATCGAAGTGAATCCCGTGCTGCGGTACATCTACAGCGGCAAGAACATCGTCGGCAGCACTCTGGCGCTGTTCGGGCTCCTGCTCTTCTTCACCCACGTCATCACCGCGGTTTTCTGGCCGTTCGTTGTTGTGGCCATGTACGCGATCGGCGCGGTGCTATCGCCTGGACCGCCCAAGGTGGCCGTGAGCGGGACGTCGTTCGACCCCGACAGCATCCGACTCAGCCTCCAGCGTCAGCTCAACACTGCCCAGGGCAAGCTGCCGCCCTCTCTCGCCGCCAAGCTGCAGGACATCGCGGACACGATCATGGGCATCCTTCCGCACTACGCGGACTTTCCGCCTGGCTCGCCCGACCTGTTTGTGGTGGGCCGCACGGCGACCGACTATCTACCCTCGGCCCTTCAGGCGTACCTGAACTTGCCCCGCGCGTACGCGACGCTGCACAAGATGCCTAATGGCAAGACGGCGGACGAAGTCCTGAACGATCAGCTGACGCTGCTCTCTTCCAAGATGGACGAGGTCGCGGACGCCGTGCACAAGAAGGATTCCGACGCGCTGCTTGCCAACGGTCGGTTCCTGGAGGAGAAGTTCGGCGCCTCGCCGCTCGCGCTGCCGCAGGCCAGCTAGACGGTC
>DATEGC010000119.1:0-26245 GCA_035280285.1 Candidatus Dormiibacterota bacterium
GCGTGACGTGGAGCAGCCACTAAGCAAATCCCAACACTGGGAAGGTGAGCAGGGCCGCGAGATGCGGCCCGATGAGCGGAAACCTGGCGGTTTCCGCTCAGGGATCAAAAGGGGTCGCACGGGCGGCCGGGTTCACCCCGGCCGCGACCCGCATGCCCAGGAGCCACCAGGCGTGACGTGGAGCAGCCACTAAGCAAATCCCAACACTGGGAAGGTGAGCAGGGCCGCGAGATGCGGCCCGATGAGCGGAAACCTGGCTTTCCGCTCAGGGATCAAAAGGGGTCGCACGGGCGGCCGGGTTCACCCCGGCCGCGACCCGCATGCCCTAGAGCCACCAGGCGTGACGTGGAGCAGCCACTAAGCAAATCCCAACACTGGGAAGGTGAGCAGGGCCGCGAGATGCGGCCCGATGAGCGGAAACCTGGCGGTTTCCGCTCATGATCTAAACGGTCTCGACTTTGAGCAGATTTGTCTGTCCTGGACGGCCCACCGGAACCCCCGCCACGACCACCACCGTGTCCCCCGGCCTGACCATCCCGCTCTGCACGGCGGCTTCGGTCGCGTTTGAAATCATCTCGTCGGTGTCGCGCCCCGGGCTGACCAGCAGTGGGACGACGCCCGAGTAGAGTTCCGTTCGCCGCAGAACCTCGGGGTGCGGGCTCGCGGCCACGACGGGCATTGGCGGCCGAGCTTTGCTGCAGCGCAGGGCCGTCGTTCCGGACTCGGTGAAGGCGATGATCACCTTGGCGTGGATCTCTGTGGCCGTCGACGCCGCGGCGTGGGCGATCGCGCTGCCCACCTGACCCGGCTCGCGCCAGATCTGGCGTGCGCGCTCGAAGGCCGGATGCTTCTGCGCGGCCAGGCAGATGCGAGCCATCGCGCGCACGGCCTCGACCGGGTGCGCGCCGATCGACGTCTCCTGGGAGAGCATCACGGCGTCGGTGCCGTCCCAGATCGCGTTGGCGACGTCAGACGCCTCGGCGCGTGTCGGCCGAGTCGAGGTGACCATCGACTCCAGCATCTCGGTCGCGGTGATGACCGGAACGCCTGCGCGATTGGCGCGATCGATCACTTCTTTCTGCACCGCCGGCAGGTCGCCGAGCTTCAACTCGACGCCCAGGTCGCCGCGCGCCACCATCACCGCATCGGCCACCTCGAGGATCTTGCGCAGGTTGCGGATCGCCTCCAGCTTCTCCAGCTTGGCGATCACGGGGATCTTGCCCTGGAGATGCTGCTGGCAGGCGATCACGTCCTCGGGGCGGCGCACGAACGAGAGCGCGAGGTAGTCGACACCGAGCTCGACAGCAAGCTTCAGGTCCTGCAGGTCCTTCTCGGTGAGCGCGGGCATGCTCAGCGACCGTCCGGGGACGCTGACGCCCTTGCGTTCGCCAAGCAATCCACCGCGCACCACCGCCGCGTCGGCGCGGCCATCCTGCACGCCCCGCACCGCGAGCTCGATCCGGCCGTCGTCGAGCAGCACACGGTCGCCGGGCTTCAGCGCCTGGACCAGCTCGCGGTGACTGACCTGGATCTGACTGGAACCTGCTGGGCTCGACGCGACGAGCTCAACCGACCGGCCGCGGACCAGGCGCTGAAACGTCCCTTCGACCGGCCCGGTGCGGATCTTCGGTCCCTGCAGATCACCAAGCAGAGCCACAGGCCGACCAAGCGCATCCGCCGCCTCTCTCACGTTCGCAGCGGCGCTCCGGTGCGCGTCGGGGTCGCCGTGCGAAAAGTTGAGCCTGGCGACATCCATCCCGGCCTGCACCATCGCGCGCAAGACCTGGACCGACGAGCTCGACGGCCCGATCGTGCACACAATGCGCGTACGCCGGACCTGTCTCACTGGTATCTCTTTACGCGGCGGCTCATCTCCTCCTCCGCGTCGATGACCCGTCGCTCGAGCTCGAGCGCGCTGATGACCGCACCGCCCATACCCCGCACGAGGTCGCGCTGAAAACGATCCGACGTGGCGACCGTGATCACGTCGCCGGACGCGCTCGCCTCGTACGCGAATCGCTCGATCGCATGGTCGGCCGAATGACCCTTACGCGTGAAGATCACGCGCACTCCTTCCACAGTCTCGGCAGAGCTCGTGAGCGCGCTCGAATGATGCGCGTCGAACACAACAGTCACCGCCTCACCGGTGACGAGGCTCAGCAGTGACAGCCGTTCGATCAGCTTGTGGCGGGCCTCTTCGAGCGACGCGCTGGACGCCAGTTGCTTGAGCGACGTCCAGGCGTGGATCACGTTGTAGCCGTCGACGATCAAACGCTGCATCGCGATCAGAAGAACCGCATGTTCGTGCTGCCGAAGGTGATCAGGATCGGGTCGATGTTCAAGGCCGCGGCGATCTGGAAAACGGTGCCGAAGAAAGCCTCACGCACTGGGGGCACGAACCACAACAGAGCGAAGACCGCGAAGATCGACAGCATGCTGTAGCGCATTGCGGCGTACTGCACTTCGTACGGCAGCCAGGGCCTGATGATGCCGAACCCATCGAGTCCAGGCACGGGCAGCACGTTGAGAAAGGCGGCCAGGATCAGGAAGAATCCGAGATACGCAAGGGCGGCGAAGAAGTTCAGGTTCGCTGAGTTGACCCATTCATTCTGTTGCGCGAGCGTGAACACGGCCGCGACGAGGAGCGCGCACAGGCCCGAGCCGACCGGCCCCGCTATGGAGACCGCCGAGCTCCACGCTCGGCTGCGCAGGGCGGAGTGGTTGATGTACACCGCGCCCCCCGGCAGCGCCACGCCGCCGATCAACAGAAACACGATCGGCAAGACGAGGCTCAAGGTCACGTTCGTGTACCGAAGCGGGTCGAGGGTTAGATAGCCCTCGCCCACGACCGACCGATCACCTCCCAGGTAAGCGACGAGCGCGTGGCCGAACTCGTGGATGCACAGCGAGGCAATCCAGCCGCCCGCGACGAACACGAGCGTGAGCGCAGTCAGCAGCCTGGGCAAGGTGTTTGCCCACAGCAGCAAGCCCGCGGCTGCGGTCACGCCGGCGATGGCCAGAAAGACCGGGCTGACGCCGATCACTCCGCGCAGCGAAGGCCATGGCTGGCGGCGCAGCGACTGGTCGGGTGGTTGAGCCGCGTACAGCCGCGCCGCCGCCTGCTTGCTCCCGGTCTGCAGGTGGGTGCGCAGGTCGTAGAGCGTGAGGCCCGCCGTCTGCAAGGGAACCGCCGTGGCGGGCGAATCTGTGTAGAGCATCGCGAGCAGCAGATGGATCGAGTCGACCTGGTGGTGACCGAGCACCTCCGCCTCGTGGTTGGCATTAGAAAGGAGCCGAGGGAGCGGGGGCGCTCCATCCGCTGAGCCGCCGATTGGCAGGTTGGCCGCGATCGCCTTCGGGTCAACACCCAGGGCGCGGATCTCGCGGTCGGCCAGGCTCCCTGGCAGCTGCAGCGTGGCCTTGAGCACGTCGCCGGCTTCGACCTGCGTGCCGCCACGCGCTGAAGCTATCCCCTTGGCTCGTTCGAGGATGTCGCGCGCGTCGCGAGTGATGCTTTCGGGCACGGCCCCAGTTTAGGAGGGGCCTTTCGAAGCCGACCTCTGTCTCAGCACCTCGTACAGGATGGCCGCGGCCGCCGCCGATGCGTTGAAGCTCTGGACCTTGCCAGCCGCCGGGAGCCGCACCCTGGCATCGCTCCGCTCTTTCACCAGCCGGTGGACACCGGTTCCCTCGCTGCCCACGACAACGCACACGCGCTGCGTGAAGTCGAAGTCCCACGGCACCAGCTCACCCCTGGGATCGAGGGCGACGCACCACATCCCGGCGCGCTTGACCTCGGTGACCGCGGACGGCAGGCCCGACACGCGCGCGATCGGCAGCAGCTCCGCCGCTCCTGAGCTCGCCTTCACCGCAGCCGGCGAGAGCGGGGCACTGCGGTGCTCGGGCACGATCGCTCCGTCTGCGCCCGCAACCACGGCGCTGCGCAGGATCGCCCCAAGGTTCTGCGGGTCCATGATCGAATCGAGCCCGACCAGCAGGGAAGGATTCGTGTTCAGCAGCTCCTGAAGCGTCCATTCGCGGCGAGGTTTTAGCTCCGCCGCAACGCCCTGGTTGACGCCGTGCGCCATCTGGTCGATGCGGTCGGCAGGCACGACCTCGATGCGCGCGAGTTTCGCCAGCTCGTCGAGGCGCGGGTCGTGTCCGAGCCCCGCCGCCTGGTACACCTTGATCACGCGTCCGGCACGCGCGGCCTCGAGGACTGCATTGCGACCAAAAATCAGCTGCTTCACTATCTTGAGCGGATGGTTGCAGATTTCATGGTCGAGGCTCGGAGGCTGCTCGCCGGTGGAGTCGACGACGAGAGTTTGAACGCGGTCGGCCGGCTCCTGTCCCGGTCGTCACGCGAGCCGGGTTTTGTTCTGGAAACCGAGATGCGCGCGCTCCACGGTGGAAACTCATCATTCACGCTCCTGCAAACCGACCCGGACGGCCTCACCCTGATGCTCGCGCGCTTCTCGCCGATTGAAGAAACACCCGTGCACGACCACAACTCATGGGGCGTCGCGTGCGTGGTCCGCGGCAAGGACCGCTACAGGCACTGGCATCACGACGACGAAGGCAAGCTGCTGGTGCTTTATGAGAAAGTCCTCGAGCCAGGCTCGTTCGTGGCGTGGCTCGACCCGCCGCACGACATCCACAGCCAGCAGGGCATCGACGAGCCGGCGCTCGAGCTGGTGCTGTTCGGCAAAGACGTCACCGTGATCCCTCGGAATTACTACGACCCGGAAAACGGGAAGGTCAGGACCGCTCTCCCTCAGTAGCCACACCGACGCGGCGCCAGCGCACGCCGTCCTTCGAGTCGTCCAGCGCGATCCCGCGCGTGCGCAGGTCTTCTCGAATCCTGTCCGCTTTCGCGAAGTCCTTAGCCTCGCGCGCCTCTTCGCGCTCGGCGATCAGCCGCTCGACCTCACCGGCAAGGCCCGCCTGGGCAGCGCGGATCACGTCCAGGTGCGCGTCGACGTCGGCGATGAGGGCAAGGAGCGCCGCCTTGTCCCCCGGACCAAACCTTTCGGCGTCCAGCGCGGAGTTAGCTTCGCGAATCAGCTCGAACACGAGGCCGACACCATGCGGGAGGTTGAGGTCGTCGTCGAGCGCTTCGCGATACGCACCCCGGACCTCATCTGTCCGGTGCGCGAGGTCCGTGTCGTCCGTGGCCGCGGGCGCCGCTCGGTCCACGCGCTCCGCAAATTCGCGTAGCCGGCGCACCTGCTCGCCGGCGGCATGCAGCCCCTCCGTGCTCAGGCGTAACCGCGAGCGGTAATGCGCGTTGGCGATGAGGAAGAACCGGATCGCGAGCGGGTCGTGCCCCGCGGCGATCAGGTCACGCAGCGTGGTGAAGCCGCCTGCGCTCTTCGACATCTTCTCGCCGGTCGCATCAGCGAGATGCTCCGAATGCAGCCACACGCGGGCGAACTGCTTGTGGTTCGCGGCCTCGGACTGCGCGATCTCGTTCTCATGGTGCGGAAAGATGAGGTCCACCCCACCGGCGTGGATGTCGAGGGTGTCGCCCAGGTAGCGCTTGCTCATGGCCGAGCACTCGATGTGCCAGCCCGGACGCCCAGGCCCAAACGGCGCGTCCCATGAGGCGCCCAGCTTCTCATCGCCGGGGTGTGATCTCTTCCACAACGCGAAGTCGCTTACGGACTCCTTGTCGTATTTGTCGGTCGCCACTCGCACGCCCGCCCTCAACCCGCCCCGGTCGAGGTGGGAGAGGGCGCCGTACTTCGGGAAGCTCGCGATGCGGAAGTAGACGTCGCCGTCCGCGACGTAGGCGTTCTCGTTCTCGATCAAGGCCGAGATCATTTCGATCATCTCGGGGATGTGCTGCGTGGCGGCTGGATAGTGCTCGACGCGCTGGGCACGAAGCGCGGCCATGTCCTCGAAGAACGCCGCCTCGTACGGCTTCACGTACTCCTGGATCGTGGTCCGCGCGTGCATGGCCTGGTCGAGGATGCGGTCGTCGATGTCGGTGAGGTTCATCACGTGAGTGACGCGGTAGCCCGACACGCGCAAATGCCGGCGCATGATGTCGTAGACGAGAAACGCGCGCAGGTTGCCGACGTGTGCGTAGCTCCACACAGTCGGCCCGCACGTGTACATGCGAACGTGGCGAGGCTCGAGCGACTCAAACACGTCTTTCGTCCCGGTGAGAGTGTTATGGAGGCGGAGCGTCATTCCTCCTCGATAGTCACCACTGCCTGGGCCGCGATGCCCTCGGCCCGGCCCAGCGCGCCCAACCCTTCCGGTGATTTGCCCTTCACATTTACGGCGATCGTGCCCAGCCTTCTCGCCAGGTTCGAGCTCATGGCCGCGAGATGAGAGTGGAGGCGCGGCTCCTGCGCGATGAGGATGCAATCGGCGTTGACGACCCTGAAGCCCGCCTCGGCCAGCATCCCCACCGACTTCTCGAGCATGTGCAGGCTTGACGCGTCCTTGAACTGCGGGTCGTCGGCGGGAAAGTGAGTTCCGATGTCGCCAAGCCCGGCCGCACCGAGCAGCGCGTCAATCACGGCGTGCGTGAGGACGTCGGCATCGGAGTGGCCGTCGAGGCCTGTCGGATGCTCGATCCGCACGCCGCCCAGCACGAGGGGACGCTCCGCAGTCAGCGGGTGCACGTCGTAGCCGATGCCGACCCTCAACGGTCCGCGGTCTCGTGCTCCCGGATGAGCGCCTCCACCACCTCGAGGTCTTCCGGCGTCGTGAGCTTGATGTTTACAGGTTCGCCGGGGACGACCGTCACGAGGTGACCCGTGGCGGCCACGAGCTGCGCGTCGTCGTCACCGACCAGGCCCGCGTCTGCCGCCTCGCGATGCGCCCGTGCCAGCAGCTCGTATGCGAAGCCCTGTGGTGTCTGGGCGAGCACGATCAGCGATCGATCGAGGCTCTCGACCAGGCGGTTTCCTTCCACTCGCTTCACAGCGTCGCGGGGCGAGATGGCCGGGAATGCAGCTCCCGACTCCATGGCAGCTGCCAGAACGCGTCGCACCAGCGTTGCTGTGGCGAGCGGACGTGCCGCGTCGTGCACCAGGACGAAGTCGACGTTTCCAAGCGCCGCAAGCCCCATGCGTACCGACTCCTGGCGGCTCTCGCCGCCCGCCTTCACCACGACCGGCTTGCGCGGAAACAGCGCGTCGACCTCGCGCTCCGCGCTCTCGAGGCGGCTGGGCGGACCAACCACCACTATCCTGTCGACCTCATCCAACGCCAAGAAAAGCTCGAGGACTCGCGCCAGCGTGGTTCTGCCGTTCAGCCTCACCAGCGCTTTGCTTCCGCGGCCGAGCCGGGACCCTATGCCGGCGGCGGCCACGATTGCGCCGACGCTAGGCATCCGGCGGTCTCTCCTCGCGCCTGACTCGGCTGGGCGTCCGCTTCAAGTCCGCTCCGTTGGGTTCGGCAAAGATCATGCGGCCGGCCGACGTCTGG
The DNA here is from genome assembly GCA_035280285.1 of Candidatus Dormiibacterota bacterium. GTDB lineage: Bacteria > Chloroflexota > Dormibacteria > Dormibacterales > Dormibacteraceae > 40CM-4-65-16. Next base: position 7,444 of record DATEGC010000119.1, read on the forward strand.
ATCACCGACGTGACGACCGCTGTGATCGTCTGGTTGAGCAGGCGCCTACCGTTCTGGATCACGACCATCGTGCCGTCGTCGAGGCTGCCGACCCCCTGCCCGGGCTCTTTGCCCTCCCTGGCCACGGTGACCACGATCTCCTCGCCCGGGATCGCCACCGGCCGCATCGCTTGCGCCAGCTCGTTGAGGTTCAGCACGGCCACACCCTCCAGGCGGGCTATGCGGTTCAGGTTGAAGTCGTTGGTCATGATGGCCCAACCTTTCCGCTTCGCCGTGCGAACCAGATGCGCGTCGATGTCGCCGCTCGGAGCCGCCTCGTCCTCGGTGACCTGAAGGTTGATGGACGGTTCCTTCTGCATCTCGGTCAGCACGTCAAGACCGCGACGGCCGCGGCGGCGGCGCGTGACGTCGGCGGAGTCGGCGACCATCTGCAGCTCGCGCAGGACGGAGCTGAGGATCACGAGCGGCATGTCGAGAAACCCGGTCTTGGCGATGTCGAGGATGCGGCCGTCGATGATAACGGACGTGTCGAGGAGAAGCGCAGGCACTCGGTGGTTGTCGGCCTCACGAGAGCTGCTGCCGAAGAACAATGCCGTCAGCTCGGCGCGCCGCGTCAGCCCGACCGACGCTCCCTGGAAAGCTAGCAGCACCGCCAGCACCACGGACAGCGGATAGCCATACGGAAGGTCGCGCACTACAAAGCCGATCAAAACGGCGATCACCAGACCTATGACTGTGCCCAGCAGTCCACTCAGCAGGTCCGGCAAGGGAGTGCTCGTGAGCCGGAAGTTGACCGTTCGCCAGCCCCCCAGCAGGTACGGCGTGCCGAGGTACGCGAAGATCAATCCTTCCAGCGTGGTCAGCCCGATGATCGCCCAGCCCGGATGCGCATTCGGAACGCCCCGGACCATGAAATAACCGAGCGTGAAACCACCGACCACTCCGAGCCCCGCCCCGACCCATCGGGCCAGATACTCGGAACGCTTCAAGGGTTACCTCCTCAAGAGACCGTTGTGAGGGGCCCGCACGAAATCACGGCGAAGCCGCTGATTTCGTGGGGATCAGCCCGGCCTCCTCTATGAATTTGCCGGACTTGATAGGTGAAGGAAAAACCGCGGAGACGGCCTCCGCGAGTGACCGGACCTCGACCACCTCGAGGCCGGAAGGCCGGCCGGCTTTTGACCCGGCCGGAATCAAAGCGCGCGTCAAGCCGTGCCGTGCCGCCTCGTGAAGGCGGCGTTCAAGCTGGCCCACGCGACGCACCTCGCCCGACAGTCCCAGCTCTCCGATCACGATCAGGCCGTCCGGCATTGGCCTGTTGCTCTCGTTGCTGACAATCGAAAGGGCGAGCCCGAGATCGGCGGCGGGTTCGGTGATCCGAATCCCGCCCGCCACGCTGACGAAAACATCCGTGCTTCCGAAAGAGTGTCCGAGACGCTTTTCGATCACCGCCAGGATCATGTGCAGGCGGTTGACGTCGACGCCGTTCGCGATCCGCCGAACCATCGAGTTATGGGTCTCGTTGACGAGGCTCTGCACCTCGACGAGGAGCGGCCGCGTACCCTCCATCGCGGCGACGATCACCGTGCCCGGAGCCGTGGGGCCGGCCGCGGCGAGGATCGCGGCCGAAGGATCGGGGACCTCCTCCAGGCCGGCCTCGCCCATCGCAAACACCCCGATCTCCTCGGACGAGCCGAACCGGTTCTTGGTCGCGCGCAGGATGCGCAGCTCCTGGCGCCGGTCGCCTTCGAGGTACAGCACTGTGTCAACGATATGCTCCAGGACCCTGGGTCCGGCTATCGAGCCGTCCTTTGTCACGTGGCCCACCAGGAACACCGGCACGCCGATCTCCTTGGCGAGCCGCATCAGACGGGCGGCCGACTCGCGGACCTGGGTGACGCTGCCGGCGCTGCCTTCGAAGCCGGCGTCAGTCACGGTCTGAATCGAGTCGATGATCGCGAGCCTTGGCGCCTCGCCGTGAATCGCGTCGCACACGGCGTCCAGGTCGTTTTCAGCCAGCAGAAGAATGCCCGGCTCGAGGGCGTCGAGGCGCTGGGCCCGCATGCGGACCTGGTGGGTCGACTCCTCGCCGCTGACGTAAAGAACTTTGCCGGCTCTTGCCACCTGGGCCGCGGCGTGCATCAGCAGGGTCGACTTGCCGACGCCCGGCTCGCCGCCGATCAGAACCAGGCTGCCGGGGACGATGCCGCCGCCGAGGACGCGGTTCAGCTCACCCCAAGCGAGGCGGGTGCGGGGGGCGTTCTCGGCTTCCACCTCGGCGAGCGAGACCGGCCTGGCCGCCTGGCGGGGCCTCGGCGTCTTGTCGCGGGCCGCCTTCCGCACCTGGAACTCCTGGAGAGTGTTCCACGCCCGGCAGTGCGGGCACTGACCGGCCCAGCGGAGGCTTTCTCCCCCACACTCGGTGCAGACAAAGGTGATGGTCGATTTGGCCATAGGGAGACTGTACGCATGGCGAGGCCGTTGACAAGCCGGCCCGTACCTTTTTTACAGGCCTGGGCGTTCTATCTGGTGAGCGTCAAGGCGCCGCCCTGACTACCCCCGGGGCGGCGTCCATTTATCCTCCGAGCCGGTGGACGCGTCTATCTCCATTGACCGCATCCGCGAGGCCGCGGAGGTCATCGACCCCGTTTTCCTACGCTCGCCCCAGTTCGACTGCGAGCCGCTGAGCGACCGCTTCGGCCTCACCACTGTGCTGAAGGTCGAATGCGTCAACCCGATCCGCAGCTTCAAGGGCCGCGGCACCGACTACCTCATGCACCGTCTCGGAGGCGACAGGACCGGCATCGTGTGCGCCTCAGCCGGCAATTTCGGCCAGGGGATGGCATACGCCTGCCGCAAGCGAGGCCGCAGGCTCACCGTGTTCGCCGCGCGCAATGCCAACCACTTAAAGGTCGAGCGTATGCGTGCGCTCGGCGCGACGGTGATGCAGCAGGGTGACGACTTCGATGCGGCGAAGAACGCGGCCAAACGCTACGCCGAGGAAAAACGGGAGCTGTTCATCGGAGACGGACTGATCGGGGCTATCGCCGAAGGCGCCGGCACCATCGCCGTTGAACTCACGTCAGATACCAGTCCGCTCGATGCCATCTTCGTCCCCCTAGGCAACGGGTCACTGGTCAACGGCGTCGGCTCCTGGGTGAAGCGCCACTCGCCGAACACAAAGGTCGTCGCGGTCTGCGCCCAGGCGGCTCCATCGATGGCGCTGTCATGGCAGTCGCGCAAGCCGATCCTCGCCCAGAGCACGACCATCGCCGACGGCATCGCGGTCCGCGTCCCCGTGCCAGAGGCGGTGGTCCTCATGACCGGCACCGTCGACGAGGTGATGCTCGCGACCGACGAAGAGATGTTGACCGCGATGGGGCAGCTTCACAGCGACGCTGGTCTGGTGGTCGAACCCTCCGGAGCAGCCGGCGTCGCTGCCATCGCGCAGCGCGCAGGGGAGCTCGCAGGTCAGCGCGTGGCCACAATTCTCACAGGAGGCAACCTCACAGAAGAGCAGATTCGCGACTGGATCTACTGAGTCTCGAGGTCGGCCAAGTAGTCGAGCGCCGCCAGCGGCCCGTGCTGGAGATACACGTCCGGCGCCGCGGCCTGGAGCTTGTTCTGCAGCATTCCGGCCAACTGGCCTCGCAGGAACAGCGCGAGCTCGGGCCGCCGGCGCGCGTATGAAGAAATGAAGCGCCGCAGCTCCGGATCGAGCTGGCGCAGCATCAGCTCTCCGGGAGTCGCAGGGGCGAATGCGGTTGGAAGCGCAGGCGTATACGCGGGCGCCGGGGGCGGCGCAGGAGGAGGAGACGGCCCTACCTGAGAGCCCGCCGTCGGCGCCGGTGGTGGCGGCGCGGTGACCGGGCGCCCTCCTGGCAGCTGCCAGAGCCAGACCGCATCCGAGTCCTTGACCACGATCGTGCCGGCGGCCAGGTCACCGAGCCGCCTGCCTTTGCCGTTGATGAAAAGCACCACCAGACCGACTCCATACGCGTAGGGCAGGAAGTCCACGATCCTCACGACGTTGCGGATGCCCGCCTGGAAGAAGGTCATCGGCTCGCCCCGATCGCCAACAGCCCGCAGCCGGAACACTTTCTTGCCCACGGTCTGGCCGGACCAGAACGCCTCGCACGCCCAGAAATAACCAAAGATCACCACGAACGACCCGATGACGGCCACCAGATAGGCGACCGTGTCCTGACCCGACGCGCCCAGGGCGAGGGCAGCGAAGTACACGCCGCCGAGCACGAAACCGAGGATCAGCAGGTCCAGGATCTGAGCGATCGCGCGGGTGCCGAGGCCTGCAATCTGGTACCCGAACGAAACACGCTCCGGGGTGCTGACGACGAGCTCGGCATCAGGGAGCGCCTGATTCATGTTCTGGCTATTGTCCCTTTGTGCGCGCCGAAGACTTCGTCGCAATCCGCCGATACGACTGGAATCGACTCGAAGATCTGCTCGCCAGGGCAGGCGCAGGCCATATGAACGCGCTCACGCCCGCCCAGGTGCTGACGATGGCCGGCCTGTACAGGCGCGCTACCGCAGACCTCGCCCGCGCGCAGCGAGACTGGCCCGGCGAGCCGGTGCACCGCTACCTCAACGGCCTCGTTGCCCGCGGCCACGGGATCGTCTACCGCCGAGGCGGCGAAGTCCCCAAGCGCATCAAGCGCTTCTACGCCGAGACACTCCCCCGCACGTATCGAGCCTCGTGGGCATACCTACTCGCCGCGGGCGCTCTGTTTTTCGTCCCAACGGCGATCTCGTTCTTCGTCGTGCTCGCCAATCCCGACGCCGCGTACGGCATCGCCTCTCCCGGGCTGATCGACCGGGTCCACCATCACCAGCTCTGGACCCACATCCCGCCTGAGGAGCGGGTGGCGGCCGCAGGGCTGATCATGACAAACAACATCTACGTCTCGATGGTCGCCTTCGCATTGGGCGTTTTCTTCGGACTGCCCGTGATGTGGGTGATGATCTCCAACGGCATCCATCTCGGCGGACTCTTCGGTCTGACGGCGGCGTTCGGTCTTGCGGGCGGGCTTTTCGAGTTTGTGATCGCGCACGGCGTGCTCGAACTGTCGATCGTCATCGCGCAAGGTGCGGGCGGCTTGATGATGGGCTGGGCGCTGATCTCTCCGGGCAATCGCAAGCGATCCGACGCGCTCGTGCTCGCGGCCCGCCGTGCATTCACGCTCCTGCTCGGCCTCGCTCCCCTCCTAATTGTGGCCGGCACGATCGAGGGCAACATCTCGCCTTCGGCGGCGCCGTTCACGCTCAAAGTTGCGATCGGACTGACGACCGGTGCGCTCTTTTACTCGTACTTGATTTTCAGCGGACGTACTTCAAAGCAAAGCGCGCTCCTTCAACTCTAGGTAGCGCTCGACCAGGGCTGGAGACAACCTTCCCGCGACGACATCCAGCCCCAACACTCCACCTCTGCGAAGCAGCTCGAAGCTTTCGCGGCGGCTGGCCACGAACTCCTCGGCCGCGGCCCACTCGTAAGCGCGGTTCGTGCCGACGATTGGATCGGCGCGTGCGCTGAGCACCGCGGGATCCGACATGGCAACCACGAGAATCAGGTGTCGCGCCGCCAATCGCAAGCAGTGCGCGACCAGTTCACGCGACGCCTCGGGGTCCTGGACGTCGGTCAGCATCACGATCATGGAGCGGCGGCCAACGCGCAGGGCGAGGTGCGTCATGGCGTGCCCGAAGTCGGGCTCGACGTACTCGGGCTGGATTGCGTACAGCGCCTCGGTAATTCGCCGCAGCTGGGTCGGGCCGCGCTCGGGTTTGATGAATCCGGTCACCCGGTCGTCGAACGTCATCATGCCGACGCGGTCCCCGTAAGCCTGCGCGACCCACGCCAGCATGAGCGCCGCATTGACCGCGTGGTCGAGCTTGTCGAGGTCTCCCGCGGGCGCGGTCATCAAGCGCCCGCAGTCGAGGGCGATGATCACCTGCTGCCCGCGCTCGGCTTCGACCTCGATCATGACTGGCCGGTCACGCCTGGCGGTAGCGGTCCAGCTCACGCGGCGGACGTCATCTCCGCGCACGTACTCGCGCAGGCCGGCGAACGCTGTGGAGGCGCCGGGTGGCCGAGCGCGCCGCAGGCCGGCCATGGCGCGCAGGCCGCGCCGCAGCGACAGCTGGATGCGTTTGATCGCGACGACGTTGGGAAATACCGCCACGTCCTGCGGAAAGGGCAGCCTGACCTGGCGGCGCCACCATCCGCTCAATCCGTCAGCTGGCCGCCATACCTGCAAGTCGACGGCGCCGAACTTGTAAGCGCCGCGTTTCGGCGAGTAGGTGCGGTAGCTCAGCGTCAGCACCCCGTTCGGATCAAACTGGCCGGAAACCTCGCGTGGTTGCGGCCGCAGCGAGGCTGGGGCGTGGTCGGCGATCCTCGCCATGAGCCCCCCGGCCCCGCGGTTGCGGATCACCACCGTCACTTCCTCGGGCTCGCCCAGCGAGAACGGTTCCGGCGTCGCCCGTCTGATTGTGTAACCCGTTCGCCCTGGAAGCAGGGCAAGGTCGCGCGCCGCGATGACGACCAGGCCCGCGTGGTAGACGATGGCGACGATCGCGAGCACGGGCGACGCCACCGCCAGCGCGATCAGCCCGGCGCCGATCGCGACCGCCCAGATGAGTCGGGGTTGGGGCGCGACACCCCGCATTAGAGAGGCCAAACGTTATCGGAAGGAGAGGCCGCCTTGCCCGCCCACAGGGCGGGTCGGCTTACCGCTGCGGTCCCCGCGCGGAGCGCGGGAGCGCGGGAGGGGAAACCATCTGGGTTTCCTCTCATAAACAAGCTCAGCGGGGTGGTATTACTCGGCCCGCCACGGCGTCGAGCACGCTGTCTGGCGTCTGACCTGCGACCTCCGCCTCGGGGCGGAGGATGAGACGGTGGCGGAACGCCGGCGCCAGCAGCGCTTTCACGTGATCGGGGGTGACGAACTCTCCGCCTTCGAACGCCGCGTACGTGCGCGCCGCCAGCATCAGCAGCACCTCGGCCCGAGTGCTGGCACCAAGCGCGATCTCCGGCGCCGCCCGAGTCGCCGAGGCGAGGTCGACGACGTAGCGCCGGATCTTTTCGTCCAGCACCACCTTCGAGACGTGCTCGCGGCACGCCTCGATGTCCTCAGCGCCAAGCACGGGCTCCACCCCCGCTTTCACCGGATCCCGCAGCTCGATGCCCGACTCCCACCGGCGCAGCACCTCCATCTCGTCATTGGGCGCCGGATAGTCGAGCCGGACCTTGAAAAGAAAGCGGTCTTGCTGTGCTTCAGGCAGCGGATATGTGCCTTCGTACTCGATCGGATTCTGGGTTGCCATGACCAAGAAGGGTGGCGGCAGCTGCAGCTGCTGACCTTCGAGCGTCACACCGCGCTCCTCCATCGCCTCGAGCAGCGCCGACTGCACCTTGGCTGGGGCCCGGTTGATCTCGTCGGCGAGCAGCACGTTGGTGAAGATCGGACCGCGGCGCAGCGTGAAGGTGCGCGTGGCGAGGTCGAACACCGACGTGCCCAGGATGTCGGCGGGCATTAGGTCGGGCGTGAACTGCACCCGCCCGTAGACGAGGTTGAGCGCCCGGGCGATCGCCTTGGCAAGCAGGGTCTTGCCGGTCCCCGGCACGCCTTCGAGCAAGACGTGGCCCTGCGCCACGAGCGCGACGGCGCACAACCGAATCGCCTCGTCCTGGCCCACGATCGCCTTGGCGAGCTGCTCCCGAAAGCGCACGTAGAAGTCAGTGGCCGTGGTGGACGCGGTGCCAGTCATGCCTTTCTGCCTGGCACCGGGTGCGCGATCGTATGCAGTCGCCGGGCGGCATTCAAAACGTCCCTTTCCGTCGCCGAGGCACCCTGCAGAGATTTCTCGACCTGGGCCAGCTCGTTGGCCACCTCCGGCGCGCGCACCCAAAGAGCCTGCCAGAAGCGATCCCGCGGCTGCAGCGGCAGACCCGTCCGCGCCGCCACCGCACGCTCGGTGGCGCTCGCGAGCAACCCGACCGTCACGGCGCGTGCACTCGACCGCCGCAGCAGCTGGCCGACCGCGACCGCCCACTCGACATCAGACCGCGCAACTTCGGCCGGCCGCTCGACCACAGGACCGAACCGGCGGCCGCGCAGCACGAGGCCGACGAAGACGGCTACCAGCAGCCACAGCAAACCCGCACCCCATGGCGTGGTGATCCAGGCCTGCGGTGAGAAGTCGCTGACCGTCAGGCCGTGGTGGTACTCATCGAATGACACGCCGACGTTCGCGCCGGCCACGCCGAGCAGGTCGGCCAGAAGCCTCCCGTTGTCGGCTTTCTCGAGGTAGCCGTTGCACAGGATCAGGGGATCCGCGAGCACGACGACGCGGCCCGATCCGATGCGCTGGATGTACCCGCCGTCAAGGCCGTCGGGCGTCCGCAGCATGGGAACCTGCTCGGATGAGGCGTCGAGTGGAGCGACCGCATCGCCGCCGGCAACCCGTTTCACACCGTCGACGACGGGCGTCGCACTGTACTCGCCACCCACCGCGCCACCGTTGAAACGCCTGACGCTGAAGGCGCGGTCCAGCTCACGGTCGCCCTGCTCCGACGCATACACCAGGTTGCCGCCGCTGTCGGAAACCCATCGACGCGTGCGGTCCGCCTCCTCGGCGGTAAAAGGGCTGGTGGGCGTAAAGACGAACATGATGGATCCCGCGCCTGGAGTGTCGAAGGTGCCCGTGATCTGGTGGCTGGGATGGCCCATCCCCTCGCTGAAGAGCAGGACGGCCGACGCGCCGTTCTTGGCATCGCTGTTCGTGCTGTGCTCCGGCGAGTCTTGGTGCGGCTGCAGTAGGAAGGCGGCCACCGCGATGAGGATTCCGACCGCTGCGGGGATGGCCCACCCGCGGATGCCCTTCATGCCGCGTCCTCGGCCGACGCGCGCGGTTGGCGAAAGCGAGCCGCGACCGCAGCGGCTTTCTCGTAGGTCGGCTGGTCGACTTCACGGCTGCCGTAGACCGCGGCCTCGAAAGGCAGCAACAGCGGCTGCAGGCTCTTGAAGTCAGGCGCCTTGCGGAATATCTCGCGCACCGTTAACGAGCTCCCCTCCCACGACCGCTCACCTGCAAGCGTGGCGGCAACACCCGCGCACAGAGCGCGGATCGCGCCGAGCCTGTCCTGGGCTGCAGCCAGGCGGTCGGCTTCGGCGAAGAAATCCGCGGGTGCGCGCGGACCTTCAGGAGTGAGGTTGACCGACTGGCTGAAGCGGCCGCGCCCGGCGCGAACCAGCACGAACGCTACGGCGGCGAGCACCGCAAAGCCGGCGGCGTAGAAAGTCCATACCGGCGCCACGCCGCCGTTGCGCGGACCGAAGAGCAAGCGGAAGAGGGCCGCGATCCTGTCCTGGACCCACTGCAGGAAGCGATCCCAGGCCGAAGGCGGCCGGTGCAGTGAGTCGTAGCGGCTCATTGACAAAACGTCGTGCAGTCGCTGCTGCGCGAGCTGCGGATCGGACGTGCGGGCAGGCTCCAGCAGAGCTTTCAACAGCGCTGAGAGGCGAGTGCGCGCGTCGTCGTAGAGCGGTGGTCTCGCCCCCAGGTCGGCGATGATCTCGGGCTGGCTGTCCCCAGTCCCGTCGATCAGCACGCGCAAAGCTTCGACGGCTGGCAACGCGTCGAAGGTGGCTGCTCCCCGCAGGATCGCGAGCGCCCTTTGCACTGCGTCGACGTAAGGCGGCGGCGGGGGCGGCTCGGCCACCGCCGTGGCCGGGGCGAGAAAGGCAAGCGCCAGCGCACACATCAATGCGGTCGTCAGGGCGGCCATCACGCGACAGAGCAACGAAACGTTCAGCCCGTAGCCGCGGGCGCGGCAATCCTGTACGCGATCTGAAAGAGGTCTAGCGCCTCCCGGCGGACGCGAAGGTCGAAGTAGATGAGCACCACGACGATCTGGATGATGGGCGCGACCAGCGCGCTGATTAGGACGCTGCTGGCTGCCGTGATCGACGCCGCGACGAACGGCGAAACGAAGATGGTGAGCAGGTATTGCGCCAGCTGGAGGAACGCTCCGAGCGCAACCGCGACGACTTCGTACACGACAAAGGCAAGGAACAGGACGAGAAAGGTGCGCCACCAACGGCCCTGCACAAGCTGCCGGCTGCGGCCTATCGCTGCGCCGAGGCCGGTGTTCTCAATGAACATCGCCGGCGCGACTGCGATCCAGAGCACGAAGCCCCACAGCCAGAGTGCGAACGGAGCGATGCACAGCAAGAGCGCGAGGTATGCGGTGAACGAGTTGAAGAGCAGGAAATAGCCGAGGAGCGGAAAGTAGCGGCGCAGAACGCCGCGGAACACACCGCCCGGAGTCACCGGACGCCCCAGCGCGGATTCACAGGCGGCAAACGTCACGGCCGCATGGCTGAACGGAAGGATCAGCACGTTGATCACCAGCGCGGCCGCAGCGATCCCGAGGATGCCAGCGGCTGTTGTCAGATCAAACGGGCCGTTCACGGTTGTCGAGCTCGACGACTGCTGCAACACGATCGAAGCCCAACCGAGAAAGAGCCCGACCAGGCCTGCCGACGGGATGGCGCATATGACCGAGATGCCGGCGAAGAGCAGGAAATGCCGCCGGTACATGCGAAACGTCTCGTCCAGCAGGTCTCCGATCTCGAGCGGCCGCAGCCGCAACGGCACCGGTACGCTCACAGGCCTGAGCTCTTGGTCTGGCCGGTAAGCACGCGTAAAGCGTTGCACGAATGGGGGGACGGAACGTGAATCAGCGGGCCCGGCCCGCGCCTGACGATCTGCGGGTGCTCTTCGTGGAAGACGACGCGTCGGTGGCTCAGATGTACCGGCTCAAACTCGAGCTCGACGGCTATACAGTCGATGTCGTCGGCGATGGCCTCGTCGGGTTGGAAAAAGCAAGGGCTTCACACCCAGACATCATCCTTCTCGACATCACTTCCAAAACTCGACCGCCTGGGCGTAATGAAGGCACTGCGGGCCGAGGTGTCAACCGCGGCGATCCCGGTCGTGATCCTGTCCAACTGGAACGAAAAGGACTGGTCGAGCAGGGCGCCCACCTGGGGGCGCTCGACCACCTGATCAAGAGTCAGACCACGCCGACCCGGCTGTCGCAGCGCCTGAAAGACTGGCTTGCGGGCTAGTGCATCAAGCGTGCTGCATTCGGGCTTCCAAACCCCTTAGGGTCAAGGCCAGTTTTCGGCACTCTCGGTGAGTCTGATCCCTGCCGTCAGGGCTTGGCGGGGGCTGTAGTCGCCGGCTCCTTCTTCGCGTGCTTGATCGGCGTGAACTTCAGCTCGTCCTCGCCCTCGACATCGATCTGCACCGTGTCCCCGCGCGCGATCTTGCCGCGCAGCAGGTGCTCAGAGAGCTGGTCTTCGATGCGATTCGTAATGACCCGGCGAAGTGGCCGAGCCCCGTACTGGCGGTCGTAGCCCTCTTTGGCCAGCAGGTCTTTCGCCGCGTCGGTGACCTCGATGGTGATCTGCTGCTCCGACAGGTGCTTGCTCAGACGGTTGAGCTGCAGGTCGACGATCTCGCGGATCTGCTGCGTGGTGAGGCTCTTGAAGACGACGACGGCATCGACGCGGTTCAGGAACTCAGGGCGGAACATCCGCTTCAGCTCTTCGTCGATCTTTTGCTTCGTGTTCAGGTGGCGCCGCTCGACCTCGTCCTTCTCGTCGACCACCGCGGGCTGGAAACCAAGCGAGGTGCCCGCCTGATTGACATCGCGGATACCGAGGTTCGAGGTCATGATGATCACCGTGTTGGCGAAGTTGACGATCTTGCCCTTGGCGTCGCTGAGCCGCCCGTCCTCGAGGATCTGCAGCAGCATGTTGAACACTTCGGGGTGCGCCTTCTCGATCTCGTCAAAGAGGATCACCGAGTAGGGACGCCGCCGCACGGCTTCGGTGAGCTGTCCGCCTTCGTCGTATCCAACATAGCCCGGAGGTGACCCGACCAGGCGGGCGGTCGTGTGCCGCTCCATGAACTCGGACATGTCGAGCTTGATCAACGCGTCCTCGGAGTCGAAGAGATACTCCGCCAGCGCACGCGCGAGCTCGGTCTTGCCGATGCCGGTCGGACCCAGGAAGATGAACGAACCAATCGGCCGCCGGGGGTTCTTCAGTCCGGCCCGCGCGCGCCGAACCGCCTGCGAGACGGTGACGATCGCTTCGTCCTGCCCGACCATCCGCTTGTGAATCTCGTCTTCCATACGCAGCAGGCGCGCGCTCTCTTCCTCGACGAGACGCGAGACGGGCACTCCCGTCCACGCGGCGACGATCTGAGCGATGTCCTCCTCACCCACCTCGGGCACGGTCTCGCCGAGCTTGTCGCGCCACGCGGCTTCCTTGAGAGCCAGCTTGTCCTGCAGCTTCTTCACTTTGTCGCGCACGCCCGCGGCGGCCTCGAAGTCCTGCTTGTTTACCGACTCGTCCTGCTCTGCGCGCTGCTTGCGGATCTCCTTCTGGAGATCCTTCAGTTCGTCGGGCGTGGTGGTCAGCTTCATCCGCACGCGGGCCGATGCCTCGTCGATAAGGTCGATCGCCTTGTCGGGAAGCGCGCGGTCGCTCACATAGCGGTCGCTCAGCACGGCGGCCGAATGCACGGCGGAATCCGTGATCGTCACCCTGTGATGCTTTTCGTACAGCGACTTGACGCCGTTGAGGATGTCGATCGTTTCAGCCAGTGTCGGCTGGTCGACGTACACGGGCTGGAAGCGGCGCTCGAGCGCTGCGTCCTTCTCGATGTACTTGCGGTACTCGTTGAGAGTCGTCGCCCCGATGCACTGGATCTCGCCACGCGCCAGCGCAGGCTTCAGGATGTTGGCCGCGTCGATTGCCCCCTCGGCCGCGCCCGCGCCGACCAGCGTGTGCAGCTCGTCGATGAAGAGCACGACCTCGCGGCTCGAGCGGATCTCGTCGAGGATCTTCTTCAAGCGCTCCTCGAACTCTCCGCGGTACTTCGTGCCAGCGACCAGCGCGCCCATGTCGAGCGTGAGCACCCGCTTGTGCTGTAGCGACTCGGGTACGTTGCCGAGGTTGATCTGCTGGGCGAGGCCTTCCGCGATCGCGGTCTTGCCGACGCCTGGCTCGCCGATCAACGCAGGATTGTTCTTCGTGCGCCGGCTGAGAATCTGGATGACTCGCTCGATCTCCGTCTCGCGTCCGATGACAGGGTCGAGCTGGTTGCGGCGGGCGAGCTCGGTGAGGTCGCGGCCGAACTGGTCGAGTAGCGGCGTCTTCGAAGGCTTCTTCTGCACGGGCTCGGCTTCGGTCTCGGCGCTCGAGTCGTGCAGCAGCCGCTCGATCTCAGTGCGAACCTTCTCGAGATTGGCGCCGAGGTCCTCGAGCACGTGCGCGGCAATTCCCTCGCCTTCGATGAGAAGTCCGAGCAGCAGGTGCTCGGTGCCGACGTAGTTGTGACCCATGCGTCGGGCCTCTTCGAAGGAGATCTCGATGACTTTCTTCACGCGCGACGTCGGAATGATCTGCTGGATGATGATCCGCTCGTTGCGGCCGAGGACAGACTCGATGGTCTGGCGGACCTTGCCGATCTCGACCCCAAGGTTGTTCAGAACCTTGGCGGCCAGGCCCTCCCCTTCGCGGAGCAGCCCCAGGAGCAGGTGCTCGGTTCCGATATAGCTGTGGTGCGATCGCTCTGCTTCTTCTTGGGCGAGCGTCAGAACCTTCTTGGCTCGCTCAGTGAATCTTTCAAACGGATACAAGGTCCCTATCCTCCTGGTCTCCTCTCGATCTATCGCCTAGGTGGGGCCAGCACCTCCTCGAACTCCAACAGTTACCGCGTAATCGCTCTGCACCTAATATAACGTCCAACTCTGAGAGTCGATTTCGGTTAAGAGTAGGCGGCGTGCATCGCCTCCTCGCGCGATTTGGTGGCTATCTTTCCGCGGGCATCGCGCTGAGCCTGCCGGTCGTCTTCATACCCATCGCCAGCGATTCGTACGTCCTGCCGCGAGCATCGCTCGTGGTGGCGGGCTCGAGTCTCGGCGTGGGGCTCGCCGCTCTCCTCCCGGAGCGTCCCCGCCTGGGGGCCTTGCGCCTGCCCCTTTTGGCCGCCACCGGCGCCGCCTTGTTGGCGTTTGCGTTCTCGATCTCATGGCCGCTCAGCCTCGCCGGCTCGTACACGCGTTACGAGTCGCTGCCCATTCGGCTCGGTTATCTCGGGCTGCTGGCTTCCGCGGTGTGGCTTCTGCGTACTCAGCGCCAGCGACATCTGGTCGTCGCCGCCTTCGTAGCCGGCACCTGCATCGCCTGCATCAAGGCGTGGCTCCAGTGGGTCTACCACGCGCCATTTCGGCCTGACGGCGACCTGGGTAACGCCAACCTGCTCGCGGCTCTGATCGTGATGGCGATCCCGCTGGCCATCGACCGGGCGACGCGCGCCGACAGGTTCATGGTGGCCTGGGGCGCCGCGATTGTGGTCCTGGCCGCAGGACTCTTCGTGACGACGTCGCGCAGTGGTCTGGCGGGCGCCGGCGCGGGGTGCCTGGCGCTGCTCGCCTTCACGGTCCAGCCCCGCTGGGGACGCGTGGTTGCCGCCGGCTCGGCCGCCGTGGTGGGCCTCGGTGTCGTGATCCTGCTCGCCACGCCTCTTCGGGTCCTGAACAACGACCCACCCGAGCTCAGGCTTCACCTGTGGCAGGACGGGCTCGGGATGGTGGCGGCGCGACCGATTACCGGCTACGGCGAGGACACGACGGGACTGAACTTCGGGGCCTTCCTGAGCCAGGACTACGCGACCCTGATCACATTCGATCGGGTCCACTCCGGCCCGCTCGACATCGCGGTCACACAGGGAGTGCTCGGACTCGTGGCACTTGGTTGGGTGCTGCTCGTCCTGTTTCGCGGCGCCTGGCGGCGTCGGTCCGAGCGTGACGTGGCTGGCCTGGCGTCTGCGCTCGTCGGCTACACGGTGTGGGTGTTGCCCAACTTCGACTGGGCCCCCGCCACGGGAGCATTCTGGCTGCTGGCGGGAGCGTTGTGGAGCACCACCGTCGCCCATTCCGCTGGAGACAGGGCGGCGGAGAGGCGTGCGGTGCAGATCTTGCGACCGGCGGTAGCACTGGTGCTTGTGGCGGCCGGAGTGGTGTTCGCCATCCTCCCGGTGCTGGCCGATGTCTGGTACCTCCGCGGCAGGGCCGACCTGTCGGTCAGGGTCGATCCCCTCCAGGCCCAATACCACTGGGCGCTCGGAGATGGCCTGATCGCCCAGGGTGACCTCCGCGGGGGCACCGCCGAGCTCCGCCGCACCGCCGACCTGGGGGAAACCGAGCCAGGTCTGTACGTCGAACTCGGCGATCGCGAGAAACAGCTCGGCGACGTGGCCGCGGCACGACGCGCGTATCAACGCGCACTGCAGATCGATCCCTACTACATTCCGGCGAGCCAGCGACTGGCGGCCCTGAGCGGTTGAGGTTCGCGCTGAGCCGAATCTCGAGGTAAATGGCCGTCAGGATTGGCAGCACCACCAGCAACATCCTGGTAGGCAAGCGGCGCTGGACAGCCCGGCTCGCCGGTGGCGATCGGCACACCCGGTGCCGACGGCATGCGGTGCTGACGCCGGTCGGTGTGAGCCAGGCGAGCCAAAGCCCGCCAGGCCGCGCGACGGTGCCGATCGGCTTGTCGCGACGCCGCCAGCGAGGTGAATTCCACAGCATCACGACGCCGACAGGCCATACCAGCGCAGTAAGGACGGGGGTGATGATCGCGAGCGCTCGCGATCGATCTACTCGTCGGCTTCCGGAGATTCCTCATGACGGCGGTCTGTGCGCGCACCCGCCAGGCTCGCCGGCGGCGCGGACAGCTGCTTGAGGCTCAGCGATATCCGGCGCCGGGCGGTGTCGATGCCAATCACCTTGACCTGCACCGTCTCGCCGACCTTCAGCACGTCCTCGGTGCGCTCGACATGGTCCCACGAAAGCTCCGAGATGTGGAGCAGGCCCTCGATGCCAGGCATGATCTGCAGGAAGGCGCCGTACTTCTTGGTCTTCGTGACCTGGCCCTCCACGATCGAGCCGACGGGCATCGACTGGACCAGCCGCTCCCACGGGTCCTGCTGCAGCTGGCGCAGTGACAGCGAGATGCGGGTCTGCTCCGGGTCGAGCTTGATCACTTTGACCGTGACCTCGTCGCCGAGCTGCAGCACATCAGTGACCTTCGAAACGCGATCCCATGAGAGTTCGGAGATGTGGATCAAGCCGTCGGCGCCGCCGATGTCTACGAACGCGCCGTAGCTCGTGATTCCCGACACCGTGCCCTTGACCACCGTGCCCGTCTGCAGCCGGCTGAACAGCTCCTCGCGCTTGCGCGCGCGGTCCTCGTCCTCCGCCGCCTTCTGGCTGACGATCAGCCGGTTGCGCTTGCGGTTGACCTCGAGGATCTTGACGGGGATGCGCTTGCCGACCAGTGACTCGAGACTGCCGGCGTAGGCGCGCGCGACCTGGCTCGACGGCAAGAAGCCGCGCAGGCCAAGGATGTTGACGATGAGTCCGCCCTTGTTCTGCTCGCGGACGTCGGCGTCGATGACGGTGCCATCCGCCTGCTTCTCGGCGGCCACGATCCACGTGGTCTCGGCCCGCGCCCGGCGCAGGCTGAGGACGACATTGCCCTCTTCGTTCTCGGGCTGGAGGACGTAGACCTTGATCTGGTCACCGGGCTCGAGGCCGACGGAGTCCGTGTCTCCGCGCAGGCCCAGTTCTTTGCTCGAGATGACCCCTTCCGCCTTGGCTCCGATATCGACCAGAACCTCGTCCGGATCGACTCGTACGACGACCCCGTCCACGATGTCTCCGTGATTGGGGGTCTTGAAGGCCTCCTCCTCGTACTGGAGGTAGTCCTCCATGGACATCGCTACGGATGATTCCTGGTCGGTCCCCTCCTCCTTATCGGTCAGGACGACACCGGAATCAGTGGCCAAATTACGAACCCCCTAGAAGTTATTGATGTGGTGTTGGTCGTCAGAACGGCCTCCGCCAAAACGAGCGTCAATTGTACCGCACGAATGGTCGCTAACCAGGGAAGGGTTTGGTGAGGTCGTGGTTGTCGATCAGCCTCGTTTTCCCGATCCGCGCGGCCAGCACCGCAAGATAGCCCGGCTTGTGAAAAGTAGCCGGTTCGACAAGCTCCGCATAGTCGACGGTGACGAGCGGCTCAGCCTCCAGCCGGTCGCGAATGATCTTGCGCAGCGCATCCTCCTCCCGCTCCCCCGCTGTGTAGGCCGCCGCCGCCAGGCGCAGCGCGGAGCTCAGCGCGGCAGCCGCCTTGCGCTCAGCGCCCCGCAGATAGACGTTCCGCGAGCTGAGCGCCAGGCCGTCCGCCTCGCGCACGATGGGACCCACCCGGATCTCGACTCCGAGATCGAGGTCTTGTGTGAAGCGCTTGACCACCGCCAGCTGCTGCGCGTCCTTTTGGCCGAAGTACGCGCGGTCGGGCTCCGCTGTGGTGAAGAGCTTGGTCACCACCGTCGCGACACCTTCGAAGTGGCCCGGCCGGAACACGCCTTCGAGAGGCTTGGCGACTCCGCCGACCTGAACCCGCGTGACGGCCTCAGGCGGGTACATGATCTTGGTCTCGGGCACGTAGATCGCGTCCACCATCGCTTGCTCGAGCATTCCTGCGTCGCGCTTCAAATCGCGTGGGTAGTGCGCAAGGTCCTCGCCGGGTCCGAACTGGATTGGGTTCACAAATAGGCTGACTACCACGACGTCGTTCTCGCGACGCGCTATGTCGACGAGGCTCATGTGCCCCGCGTGAAGCGCGCCCATGGTAGGCACCAGCCCGATCGAGTTACCCTCGCGCCGCCAGGCGCGCGATGCCGCGAGCATCGCGCTCGGGATCGAAAAGGCTTCCAGCGCGCTAACTACCGTACCGGACTTCTTCTCTATCCTTCGCCGGCGTGGCGCCGTTGGCCGAGTACTCGTGCTCGGGACCGGGGAACTTTCCGGTCCGGACGTCCTCCGCGTATGCGCTGGCCGCGCGCGCGATCTCCTCCGCCAGGTTGGCGTAGCGCTTGACGAACTTGGGCGCCTTGCCGCTGGTCAGTCCGAGCATGTCGTGCAGCACGAGCACCTGCCCATCCGTACCGGGGCCGGCTCCGATGCCGATAGTGGGGATGCGAAGCGCGTTTGTCACTTCCACCGCGAGCTTGCTGGGCACGCCTTCGAGCACCAGGCTGAACGCGCCCGCCTGCTCGAGCGACCTGGCGTCGCCGAGGATTCTCGCCGCCTGCGCGTCGGTCTTGCCCTGCACCTTGAAGCCGCCCATCTGGTGGACGAACTGGGGCGTGAGCCCAAGGTGACCCATCACGGGAATGCCGAGCTCGGTCATCCGCCGCGTGTACTCGATCACGCGGCCTCCGCCTTCCATCTTCACAGCGTGCATGCCGGCCTCCTGCACGAATCGGCCGGCGCTGGTGATCGCTTGCTCGACCGACGCGTGGTACGCCATGAACGGCATATCACCCACTAGAAGCGCCTGGTGTGCGCCGCGGGCGACCGCCTTTGCGTGGTGCACCATCTCGTCGAGCGTCACCGGCAGCGTGGTCGGGTATCCCAGCATCACCATCCCGAGGCTGTCGCCGACGAGGAGGATCGGGATGCCCGCCTCGTCGAGGATTTGCGCGCCGAGGAAGTCGTACGCGGTGAGCATGGCAAAGCGCCGGCCATCGTTTTTGAATCGCTGGACGTCCAGCACCGTGGTCATTGCCGACCTCTCCTTCGGGTCGCTGCCACATTTCGGGTCAGCGCCCTTCTGGTCCGCTCAGCCGCGGCGGGATC
>DATEGC010000120.1:0-5502 GCA_035280285.1 Candidatus Dormiibacterota bacterium
TGCGCCCTGCAGCCGGTTGACCTGCGAGTTGTACATCGCGATGACGGCCAGCTTCGCCTTGCGCACGCGCCGGCGGATGATCGACGTGATGTCCTTGCACAGCGCGACCTCGAACTCGTTCGCGACCGATCGCTGCGCGTCGCGATACTCGTCCTGCGCGCCGGTGTCGACCCATACGAGCTCGCGGTCGAACGGCCACGGCAATGGCATGCGCGGGTGAGGCGCCTCGTGGATCAGCTTGCCCTCGTAGAAGAGGTCCGACACGACGCGCCCGATCGGCTCGCGCATGCGGTACTGGCGCGGCAGCATAATGCGCGACCCCGCCGGCACTTTGTCCCAGATCCATCCGTAGAAGCTGTCGTCGCGCACGACCTCGTCGAGCGGTTGCGAGATCTTGAACGTCGACGCGGCTTCCTCCATGACGGGCGGCAGCTGGTTGAGGTCGCCGATCATCACCCATCGCTTGGCGAGCGGCATCACCGCCAGCGCCTCGTTGGCGCGCACCTTGTTGGCCTCGTCGAGGATCAGCCAGTCGAACACCTTGAAGCGCAGTCGCGAGTCGATCGTGAGCCGGTTGACGGTGCCGGCGACCAGGTTGTAACCCTCGAGGTCGTCTCCCTCCACCAGCGTCGGGCGCAGCCGGCGCGGCACCTTGCCCGGCTCGGCGATTCTGGCCTGGCGCACGTGGGAGAACCCGAGCAGGCGCTCCTGGCCGGTGTCGACAGCGTCGTTGGAGTGCGAGGAGAGGAGGATGTATGAGTTGGGATTGCGGCCAAGGATGCGGCGGATCGATTCGACGATGGCGGTCGTCTTGCCGGTCCCAGGAGGGCCCTGGATGAGGTACAGCTGTCCCGGCCGCATGCCCATCACACGAGCCACCGCCTCGGCCTGCTCCTCGTTCGGGTCCGGCAGGTGGTGGGCGCGCTTGCCGTCGAGCGCGACTCGGGGAGGCGTGCCCAGCCAGCCCGGATCGACCAGCTCGGCGGCGAGCGAGCCCGTTCGCGGGCTGCCGATCTGCAGCTGGCGGATGCATGATCGCTGGGCCTCGAACATCTCGACACTCGCGGTCGGCAGCACGATCCCCTCGTCGGGCAGGGGGTCGTAGCGCCGGAAGCTGACCCACAGGTTGGAGCCCTGGATGCGGTCGAGCGCCATCCCCCGGTACTCGGGGAAGCCGGCCGAACGGACGGTCAGGGAGTCGATCCCGCGATAGATCCGGCCGTCGGCGTCGTCCACCAGGTGGAGGATGGCGCGCACGTACTCGCCGCCGCGCATGTCCTGGCCGCAGTTCGGGCAGTGGATGCCGTTCGAGGTCGGCACCTCGGTCTCGCAGTTCGGGCACTCGATCCACTGCTCGGTCGCCTCGTAGCGGCGGACGGCGGCTTCGGCGAGCTTCTCTCGGTAGTCGCGCAGGTGCTCGATGAACCGCATGGTCGAGTCAAGGAGCGGCAGGGTCTTGGCCTGCTCACGCAGCACGATGGCGGTGAAGCCCTCCAGGTCGCCGTCCCACTCCTTGACCACGTGCAGCTCCTGGAACCGGAGGCGGAGGCGGTTCTTCTCCATCTCGTACGCGCCTTCCAGCTCCTGCCAGTCCGTGATCTCCAGGGCCAGGCCCATGGGGGTCCGGCCGAGCTTTCCCGTGAGCAGCGTCGTGCTGACCTGGCCGACGAACTCCAGCGGCTTCTCGGGCTTGATGACGTTGTAGGTGCCATCAATCTGCTTCTGCTCCTGGAGCACCTGACGCAACAGCTCGGCACCGCCGTGGGCCTCCAGGGCAGTCACCTTGGCCGCCGCGGGCGTGCCAGGGCGGACTCGGATGCCGAGGCGTCCGGCCTGGATTTCCTCCCCCGGGATGTCGGGGTTCCAGAGCGGCAGGACGTCGCCGGGCAGGGTCCCTGGCGAAATCACGAGCGGAGCCTCTGATCGGGCTGGAATTCCGGGCGTGCTCATGCCAGGCGAGCCTTGAGTCTGGTACGGGCGAAGCGTTTGATCGGGATCAAGTCAACTTAGGAGGGTCCCCAGGCGGGACCTAGCACCCCAAAGGGCAGGCCCTACGTTACCACAGGCCAGGCTTGGATCAAGATTGGTTCCGATGTGGAAGAACTCGCTCGAGCCCTATGAGCTGTTGACCGGGGACGAGGTCAACGCCATCCACGAACAAGCCATGACCATCCTTGAGGAGATCGGGGTCGACTTCCTCCACGAGCGGGCCCGAAGAGTCTTCGAGAAGGCGGGCATGCGGGTCGAGGACAACCGGGTGCGATTCGAGCGCGGATTCGTCATGGAACAGATCGCCAAGACACCCGCCACGTTCGAGCTGCAGGCCCGCAACAGCGCTCGCAACGTCACCCTCGGTGGGAACAACGTGGTCACGGCGCCGGTCTACGGTCCGCCTTTCGTCACCGACCTGGAACATGGGCGTAGGGGAGCGACGATCGAGGATTTCACCAACTTCGACAAGATGTCGCAGGCGGTGGAGCAGATCCACTGCGCGGGCGGGACGACTGTCGAGCCCGAGGACTTGCCGCTGGGGACGCGGCACCTCGACATGGTGTATTCCCACATCCGCTGGACGGACAAACCATTCATGGGCAGCGTCATCTCGACCGAGAACGCACGCGACACGGTGGAGATGGCGTCGATCGTCTTCGGCAGTCGGGAGAACATCGAAAAGACCCCGGCGATCATCAGTCTCATCAACGTCAACAGCCCGCTGCGCTACGACGATCGGATGCTGGGCGCGCTGCTCGAGTACTCCGAGGCGGGCCAACCGGTCATCGTCACGCCGTTCCTGATGGCGGGTGCGATGTCGCCGATGGGCCTCGCCGGCACGGTCGCCCAACAGACGGCGGAGGCGCTGGCGGGCATTGCGCTGGTGCAGCTGATCCGGCCGGGAACACCCAGCGTGTACGGCTCGTTTCTCACCAACACCGACATGCAGTCGGGCAGCCCGGCGTTCGGCACGCCGGAGTCCGCGATGGGCATCCTGGCCAGCGCGCAGATGGCGCGTCAATACAACCTGCCATTCCGCGGCGGGGGGGCGATGACCTCGTCCAAGGCGCCCGACGCCCAGGCCGCGTACGAATCGATGATGTGCATGTGGCCGACCATCCTCGGCCGAGTCAACTTCGTGCTCCACGCGGCGGGCTGGCTCGAGAGCGCGCTTCTCGCCTCTTACGAGAAGTTCGCGATCGACGTCGAGCTGCTGCGCATGTTCGAGTGGATCCTGGGCCACGGCCTCCCGGTGGACGAAGAGGGAATGGCGATGGACGCCCTGCGCGAGGTCGGCCCGGGCGGCCACTTCCTCGGTGCGGAGCACACGATGCGCCACTACCGCACGGGTTTCTACCGGCCGTGGATCTCGTCGACGGAGAACTACGACCGGTGGCAGCGTTTCGGCTCGCGGACGGCGGACGTCGTTGCCTCCGAGCGATGGAAACAGCTGCTTGCGGAGTACCCGGATCCAGGCATCGATCCCGGCGTCGACGAGCAGCTGCGCGAGTTCATCACCAGGCGCAAGGGAGAAATTGGCGACGCCTGAGTCGCGCGCTCGAGCGAGGTTCGGTCATCTCTTGAGGAAGATCGCGTCGGATGCGCCGGCGCCTGCCAGCGGGTCGGCGGCGGCCGCAGTCGTTGCCGCGGCGGCAGCCCTGCTGCAGAAGGTCGCTCTTCGCTCCCAGGGCCGCTGGAGCGGCGCCGCCGAAGCCCATCAGCGCGCGGAGGTGCTGAGGCTACGTGCTGAGGAGCTGGTCGAGCTGGACTCGATCGCCTACCTGGCCTTCATCGATGCGGTCCGATCGGGTTCGGACGTCGAGACCGCCCGAGCGGGGACGATCGAGGTGCCGGCCGAGATCGCCGCCATCGCTGCTGAGGTCGTCTCTCTGGCCGGTGAGCTGGAGCGTCAGGGCAATCCGAGCCTTCGCCCCGACGCGGTCGCAGCCGCGATCCTTGCACAGGCCGCTGCGAAGACGGCGTCGATGCTGGTGGAGGTCAACGCGTCAGCTGGCTGGCAAGCCGCTCGAGCCCGCGAAGGTGGTCGCGATCGTGCTTCAACGCGATCTCGAGATAGCGATCGACTGTCACCCGGCCGTAGGTCTCGTGGTTTCCGGCAAGCTCCGTCCGCTGGCTCTCGTCCAGCGTCTTCACGTACCCGATCAGCATCACCCGCGTCGCCGTCCACTCGTCCAGTGCGTCGTCGAGGTGGATCCCGCTGAAGTCGGCGTCGTCGTTGGAGAACAGGTCGAATGTCGGATTTTCGCCCGCGGCGATGGCGCGGATCCTGGGCACGTAGCAGTCCCGTTCGCTCGCGGCGAGGTGGGCCGCGATGTCGCGCACGTCCCACGCGCCGACGCGCGCCGATGGGTCCTCCACAGAGACGCGCAGCATCGCGATCATCAACTGCTGGCTGCTCAACAGCTCGTCGAGGATGGCGTCGTTTGACCCCACGAGATTGGAGGCTTCGCCTTGATTTCGCGGGGACCCCGGGTTCATGTCGGGTTGAGCAGACTCGAACGCGGGTTGGCCGCGGTCAGCTCGTCGACTAGCTCGCTCATCACCTGGTCGGGCGTGCCGCCACGCTCCTCGACCGGTCCCCACTCCCAACCGTCGAGATACGAGTCCATGTCCGTCGAACCGTCCTTCATCGCATACGCATCGATGGCGGCCTGGAAGTAGTCGGGCAGCATCCGCTTGACCTCTGTGTCTCCATCCCAGGCCTTGACCTGGGAGGGGATGTGCTTCCAGTACATAACCTGGTAGTTGGCCACGTCACGACTCCACCAACGCTGCGAGGCGGTCCTCGAGTTCCCCCAATCCCACGTCATCGATTTCGAGCGGCAGTTCAAGGTAAGCGGCGATCTTTTCCGCATCCTCGGCCAGCTTTGGGTTCGGGACCTGGCGCAAAAACAGCACCGCTTCGTAATTACCGAAGAGCATCGCTTTCAATTCCGGGTCGCGGTCGAGACCGAGACCCCTGACCACGGCGCGGTCGAAGTTGCGCACGAGCCAGTCGGTGAGAAAAAACGTGCCCGGGCGCTTCTCGCTGATCTCACGAAAGCGCTCCTCGCCCGCGAACATCTCGTAGCAGTGGGGTCCACGCAAGCGGGCCGCGCCGACCTCCTCGAGCAGCGGTTCGAGGCTACCCGTCGTGCCGCAGTCCCCGTAAACGACCACCAGCTTTTCGTACCGCGGCCGCAACGTGTGCAGCCGCTCGCGCAGCTCATCGACGATGTGAGATGGATAGAGATGGAGCAGGGCCGAGACGCCGTAGATGTCGACGTCCCAGCCCCGCCGGTCGACGATGTCTTTGACCTCGGATCCCAACGCGCCACAGATGACGAGCGCGGTGGTGCTCATGTCACACCCTCCAACTGCGGAAAACCGAGGACCGAAACGAACGAGTCGTTGAAGTCGGAGCGTCCTGACAGCTCGACGTACTCGATGCGGGCGGGCAGCTCGAACGCGACCTGTCGCTCCCGGTACGAGAGGAGCGCGATCTTGGCG
>DATEGC010000121.1:0-11207 GCA_035280285.1 Candidatus Dormiibacterota bacterium
GTCGCTGGCTACCCGATGACACTCGGCTCGAAGGCGTTCGAGGACTTCACACTGCCGGTCGACGCCTTTCCGGTGGCCCGCTTGAAGGAGCAGGGCTGCCCGATCCTGGGCAAGACCAACACCTCCGAGTTCGGCACTCGGCCCACCACCGAGCACGGCCTTTTTGGGGCCACCCACAATCCGTGGCGGCTCGACCATTCCCCGGGTGGTTCAAGCGGCGGCGCCGCGGCGGCTGTGGCATCCGGGCTGTGCGGGTTCGCGCAGGGTTCAGATGGCGGCGGTTCGGTCCGGATTCCCTCCAGCTGCTGCGGTACGGTCGGCCTCAAGCCTGGTCGGGGCCGCATCTCGCCGGGACCACTTTTCGGCGAGCACTGGGAGGGACTCGCCACGGATGGAGTCATCGCCCGCACGGTCGCCGATGCGGCAGCCGGCCTCGATGCGATGGCCGGTCACCTACCAGGTGACGCGTACTGGGCGGAACTCGATGGGCCGCTTGCTGCCGCGGCGCGACCGACCGGCGCGAAGCTGCGAATTGGTTTCACGACCGCGGCCCCGACACAAGTACAGGCGGAGGTCGCGGCCTGCGTGCGCGACATCGCGAAGCTGCTCGAGGACCTGGGCCACGACGTGACGGAGGGCGGTCCGGACACTGAGCCGTTCCACTCGCCGTTCCAGCTCATCGTCGTCGCCGGCCTGGCGTCGCTCCCGATCTCCGACGAGACGTTGCTCGATCCGTTCAATCAGCTAGGCCTCGCGCTGGCGAAGCAGCTCACGGCCGCCGATTACGTGCGCGCGGTCGATGCGATCCGCATGCACAGCCGGCGTGTGGTCGCGTTCTGGGACACGCACGACGTGCTCGTCACGCCGACGCTGCCGCGAACCGCGCCGCCCCTCAACGCGCTGGGCGCCGAGCTGTCGACTGCCGGCGATGAATACATGGACTTCGTCTCGTTCACGTACCCATACAACTGCACGGGCCAGCCCGCGATCTCCCTGCCGCTGGGTACCGACTCCGCCGGTCTGCCTATCGGAGTCCAGCTGGTCGGCCCTCCGCGCGGCGAAGACTTGATTCTCGGCCTGGCGGCCCAGCTAGAGGAGGCTCGGCCCTGGAGTGCTCGGCGACCTCCGATCTGAGAAGGCGACTCGCACAGCCGCGGCGGCCTGCGGAATCCTCGGTCCCGTCTTTCTTGTCATTTATTTCGCTGCTCCGGCGGCTGCGAGCTGGCCCTACGCAGGAGCGTCACCGGAGCGGCTCATCGCTTATGCCGCAGCCAACGCGTGGCTCTTCTACGCCGGCGCCTGGTTCCAGGCCACTGGCACGCTGCTCAGCGTGATTTTCTTTCTCGCTCTTGCTGACGCTGCGCGTGCCCTTCGCACCTTCTGGGGTTCGGTCCTGCTGATCACTGCCGGCTCGCTGCTTGCCGTCGTGCTCGTCGAGGCTGCATTTCTGGTCGCGGTTCCAATTGCCGCCGAGGCGGGGGACAAGGCGACGGTCGCCACCAGCTTCGCGCTCAGCAACGGAGTGTTCGCTCGAGTATTTCCGCTCGCTCCAGCTTCGGGAAGCTACATCGCGCTGGGAGCGGTGCTGCTTCGGACCAACGTCTTGCCCAGAACTCTTGCCCAGGCTGCGCTCGGCCTTGGTGTCGCGTTCGAGCTGGCGGGCCTGCTCGCGATCTTCACATCGATCGGGCTCGTGGCCGCGATCGCCCTTTCAGTCATCCAGGTGCTATGGATCGTTGCGTCCGCACTCGCGCTCGTCAGGACCTCGGGCTAGACCAGGCTAGACGCCCTCGCGAAAGCGGACGTCCTCTGGCATCTCCCGGTTCCAAGGTGGGTCCGCGCCGGCCCTCGCGGTAGTCATCGCGGCGGCGATGCAGGCGAACTCGAGGGCTGCCCGCAGCTCGGCCTCCTCCAGCATGAGGTCCGGCCCGATCGCGTCGTTGTGATACAGCCACGCCAGCAGGCCGGCGCCGAATGCGTCGCCCGCGCCGATGGTGTCGACCACCTTCACCTCCGGCGATTCAACACGAACTGCTATCCCGTGCTGCACGCCGAAAGCACCCTTCGCCCCGAGGGTGACCACCGCGAGCGCGGGTCCGGCGGCCACGAGCTGCTCCGCCGCGTGCTCGTAGCCGGCGCCGGGATAGAGCCAGGCCATGTCCTCATCACTTCCCTTGACGATGGTGCTACGCGCGATGAGGTCGAACAGCCGCTCGCGATAATCGGGGCCCGGCGCGAGGCCCAGCCGGATGTTCGGGTCGAGCATTACCATGCGTCCGCCGCCCTCGCGACGCACCAGTCCGGCGAGCGTGGAGGCCATCGGCTCCAGCAAGAGGCCCAGCGTGCCGACGTGGAGGGCGTTGACGTCCTGCCGAAGCAGCGCCGGCAGCATCTCCGGTGTGAGGTGGGGCGCGGATGTGCCTTCGATCTGGAACTTGTACTCGACCAGGCCATCGGTGTTCCTCCGTGCGAAGGCAGTCGTTGTCGGCTCGGGGCCGACGCTCGTGTAGTCGAGGGAAACCCCGTCCGAGATCAGCAGGGCCGCCAAACGCCGTCCGTGCTCGTCGTCGGAGAGGCGACCTAGAAACGCGGTGGGTACGCCAAGCCTGACCAGCGCCCGGGCGGTGTTGAACGGCCCGCCGCCTGGTGTCGACCGCTGTGCTCCATTGCCGTCCTGGATGATGTCGATCAGTGCCTCGCCGCAGACGACGATCACGGACGGAGCTCGCCTGAGCCCCTGGCGATCATCCGGGTCCGTACCACCGTCGTCTGCGAAGGCGATTTGTCGCCGTCCAGGCGGCGGAACAGGAGCTCGGCTGCGGCACGGCCGATCGCCGCCGGATCCTGGGCGATGACCGTGATTCCAGGCTCCAGCAGGTCGGCGAGGAGGATATCGTCGAAGCCGACGAGCGCCACCTTCTTGTGGAGACCAAGGCCCCGCAGGGCGCGGAATGCTCCGATGGTGATGAAGTTCTGGCCAGTGAAAAGCGCGGTGGGCGGACGGCTGGAAGTGACCAGCTCCCTGGTTGCAGCCTCTGCCTTCTCGATGCCGCGCAGGTCGAGGCGCACAAGCTTCTCGTCGACGACGACCTTCTGCTCGGCCAGCTCGGCGCAGTAGCCTTCATAGCGTTCCCTGGCGGTGTCGATCGTGTGGAGGTCGCCCAGGTAGCCGATCCGGCGGTGACCGTTGGCGATCAGGTGGTGCACGCCGCGTCGCACTCCCGCGGCATTGTCGGTCACGACGCTGTCAGCGTCGAAGAACTTCGGTGGCCGGTCGACAAAGACGATCGCGCAGCCGGCTTTGCGTTCAGACAGCAGATAGCTGTGGTCATGGCTGGCGGGCTGGATGATCAGGCCGTCCACCCGCCTTGAAGCGAAGGCTGAAACCAGCCTGCGCTCCCTGTCCCCGTCCTCGTCCGAGCTGCCAGCGAACACGAGCACGCCTCGCGGCACCGCGACATCCTCGATCGAACGATGCAGCGTCGACGCGAAGGGGTTGGCGACGTCCTCGAGGACGACGCCGATCGTCGCGCTTCGCCCGTCGGACCGGCGAAGGCTGCTCGCCGGCAGGTTGTGACGGTAGTTGAGGCGCTCGCTTGCGGCTGTCACCCGGCGCGTGAGGCGAGGCGAGACACCAGATTCGCCGTTTACGACTCGGGAGACGGTCTTGATGCTCACCTTGGCGAGGGCCGCAACCTCGCGCATGGTGGGTCGTGATCTGTCGGAAGAGGCTGCAGTCAACGTTTGCACTCGCGGTCTGAGGATTGCGCCCACAAATCCACGCTGCTAACTCTCCAGTTGCAGTCTAAACCGATCTGTGTTATATCTGACAACGTTGTCAAATGACAACGTTGTCATACACCGGCGCCTAGGGGAAGGCTTACTTAGAAAGAGGTGACGCGGTATGGGCGATAGGAAACTTCGAGCCGGCATCGTTGTGCTCCTGACGGCACTCGTCGGGTCAGCATGTTCGGGAGCGGGCGGAGGAGGGGGCGGCTCGACCACCACCATCACGCTCGCTGCCGTCGACAACCCGCAGATGGCGGACCTGAAAAAACTGATCGACAATTTCACGAGCGCGCACTCCAACATCCAGGTCAAGATCGTGACGCTTCCCGAGGACCAACTGCGCCAGCAGGTCACCCAGGATGTGGCTGCGAACAGCGGGCGCTATGACCTCTTCACGATCGGAACGTACGAGGTGCCGCTGTGGGCCAAGAAAGGGTGGATCGAGGACCTGAGCCCATACATCGCGAAGGACTCGTCATACGACGCAAGCGACCTGATCCCTGGCATCAAGACCGCGCTCAGCTACAAGAACGACCTGTACGCGGTCCCGTTCTACGGTGAGTCGTCGATGCTCATGTACCGCAAGGACATGCTGTCGGCCGCCGGCGTCACGATGCCGGATCACCCGACGTGGGACCAGGTTGCCGCCGCCGCCAAGGCGGTCAACAGCTCGAGCGTCAACGGCATCTGCTTGCGAGGACTTCCGGGCTGGGGCGAGCAGCTCGCTCCGCTCACCACTGTGGTCAACACGTTCGGTGGGCGCTGGTTCGATCAGAACTGGAATCCGCAGCTGACGTCACCTCAGTGGCACGACGCGCTCAGCTTCTACGTCAATCTGCTCAAGTCGGCCGGCGAGCCCGGCGCGGGCAACGCCGGATTCACAGAGTGCCTCAACGCCTACAACAACGGCAAGGTGGCGATGTGGTACGACGCGACCGTTGGCGCCAGCAACTTCACCGGCGCGGCGGCTACCAACTCCGGTTACGCGTACGCGCCGACCAAGGTCAAGGACTGGTCGGGTTGGCTGTGGGCGTGGTCGCTCGGCATGCCCTCCAGTAGCAAGAAGAAGGACGCGGCGTGGACGTTCGCCGATTGGGCCACCTCCAAGGACTACATCAAGCTGGTCGGCACCAAGCTTGGTTGGGCGCACGTGCCGCCCGGAACTCGCACTTCAACCTATTCGCTGCCCGAGTACCAGCAGGCCGCGGGCGGCTTCGCCCAGGTGACGCTTCAGTCGATCGCGCACGCCGACGTGACGCACGCCACCGTCGACCAGGTGCCCTACATCGGGATCCAGTACGTCGACATCGACGAGTTCCAGCAGCTGGGAGACCAGGTGTCGCAAGAGTTCGCCAAGGTGATCGCGGGAGGCCAGTCAGTTGACGCCGCCCTGCAGAAAGCCAACGCGCTGGCCGCTGCGGTCGGCAAGAACTATCAACACTGATAGCCCGGCAACACTGAAACCTAAGTGAAGACCGCCAACCGAAGCATCCTCCGCTCGGTTGCCGGACGCGGGGGCGAGCGCTCACCAAGCGCCGCCTCCGTCGGCCGGCGTGAAGCGTGGGCTCGGCGTCTTCCGCTCCTGCCGGCGTTCGTCTACATCTTTCTCGTCACGCAGATTCCGTTCGTTTTGACGATCTACTACAGCTTCTTCTCGTGGAATCTGCTCAAGCCCGGGAGCTTCCGGTTCGCGGGTCTGGAGAACTACGCGTCTTTGCTGACCAACGAGAGCATCCGGATCGCGGTGTGGAACACCGTGCTGCTCACCCTGTGCGTGATCGTCATCTCGGTCGTCCTTGGTCTGGGCGTCGCGACGATCCTGAACAACGAGGTCTTCGGCAAGGGTTTGATGCGGACGTTGATGATCGCGCCCTTCCTGATCATGCCCACCGCGGGCGCTCTGATCTGGAAAGACACGCTGCTCAACCCGCTGTTCGGATTGATTCCTTATCTGTTGAGCCCGTTCGGGCTGGGGCGCGTCGACTGGGTCAACCAGTTTCCGATGGTGTCGGTGGTCGCGGTGGAGGTGTGGCGCTGGACGCCGTTCATGATGCTGATCATCCTGGCCGGCCTCCAGTCGCAGAACCCCGAGGTCCTCGAGGCGGCGCGAGTCGACGGCGCCAACGCGATCCAGCAGTTCCGTCGCATCACACTTCCGCTGGTCAGGCCGTTCATCGAGCTGGGCGCGCTGTTGGGATCGCTCTTTGTCGTGCAGACCTTTGACTCGATCTTCATGCTGACGTACGGAGGTCCGGGCGAGGACACCACCAACATTCCGTTCCTGCTCTACCTCGTCGCCTTCCAGGGCTTCAGCATCGGGCAGGCTTCCGCGATCGGCGTCGTCGCGGTGATCATCACCACCATCGTCGCGACCTTCGCCCTGCGCACCCTGTTCTCCATCTTTCAGATCGAGGCGAGGCGCTGATGGAAGCCACCGCCCTCCGCGCGAAAGTTCTGCGCTCGGCCGTGGGCTGGATCGTGGTGTTCCTCTTCTTCTTCCCGGTCTTGTGGATGTGGCTCGAAGCCTTCAAGACCGAGCCTCAGGCTGCCAGCAGCCCGCCCACGATCTTCTTCATCCCCACCATCGCCGAATTCCAGGAAGTGCTGTCGGGCGACTTCCCGCCATTCTTCATCAACTCGGCGATCGCCAGCATCGGCTCGACCTTCCTGGTCCTCGTGCTCGGCTTGCCTGCGGCTTACGCGCTCGCCATCAGGCCCGTTAAGAGGGCACGAGATGCGCTCTTCTTCTTCATCTCGACGCGCTTCCTGCCCTTCGCCGCGAGCCTGGTCCCGCTGTACCTGCTGGCACGCGACCTGCAGCTACTGGACAACATCTTCGCCCTCGTGCTCATCTACACCACGATCAACCTGCCGCTTGGCGTCTGGTTGCTCCGGTCGTTCCTGCTTGAGATCCCGCACGACCTTTACGAAGCTGCTCGCGTGGACGGCGCCGGCTTCTTCAGCGAGATACTCCGCATCACGGTTCCCCTGATCGCGCCAGGCCTCGCGGCGACGTCGTTGATCTGCCTGATCTTCAGCTGGAACGAGTTCTTCTACGCCGTCAACTTCACGTCGTCGGTCGCCGCCACGGCGCCGCTGTTCCTGGTCAGCTTCATCAGCGGCCGCGGCCTCTTCTACGCAAAGCTTGCGGCCGCCGCCACGCTGGCCAGCCTGCCTGTCTTGCTCGCGGGCTGGATCGCGCAGAGGCAGCTGATCCGCGGCCTCACAATGGGCGCGGTGAAATGAAGGCCGTCGTCGTCGAGGAGCCGAACGAGGTCGTTGTGAAGGACGTCCCAGATCCGAAGCCCTCGGCGGGCGAGGCGGTGGTCAAAGTCGAGGCGTGTGGCATATGCGGCACAGACATTCACGTCATCCGCGGCGAGTTCGAGCCGACCCGCTACCCGATCATCCCCGGCCACGAGTTCTGTGGCGAGGTGGTGGAGTTGGGCGACGGGGTCACTCGCCTGCGTGTGGGTGACTTCGTCGCCGTCGATCCCTCCCTATATGACGGAACCTGCAAGCAGTGCCGCGCCGGCCGCTTCAACCTCTGCGAGACCTGGAACGGAATCGGTGTCGGCCGGACGAACGGCGCGTGCGCCGAGTTCGTCGCGGTGCCGGCTGCCAACGCGTTTCCCCTGCCGAACGACATCCCCCGCAACTGGGGGACTCTGGTCGAGCCGCTTTCTTGCGCCGTGCATGGCGTCGATCTGGTCCACGCCGACGTAGCGGCGGACTGGCTCATCTATGGCGCCGGCACGATGGGATTGATGCTCCTGCAGCTGGCGAAGGACGCCGGCGCAGGCCACCTCGAAATGGTCGACACGAATCCCGGGCGCCACGAGCTGGCGCGCACGCTTGGGGCCGAGCGCATCGCCGCATCCGCTGACGAGCTCGACCGCCCGCAGGGCTGGGACGTCGTGATCGACGCCACGGGCGTGATCCCCGCTATCGAAGATGGCCTTCGTCGCGTGGCTCGCGGGGGCACGTTCCTTGTGTTCGGGGTCGCCAACGCGGATGCGACGGCGAAGTTCTCTCCGTTTCGCGTCTATAACAACGAGATCACGATCGTCGGCTCCATGGCAGTCCTGCACAGCTTCGAGCGCGCGCTTGCTCTCTTCGCCAAGGGGGTGATCGACTCCGAGAAGATGATCACCGACCGCTTCTCCCTGGACGATTACATGAACGCGATCGACGCCTTCCTGGGCGGAAGGGGGCTAAAAGTTCAAGTCGCGCCCGTCATGATCAAGCAATAAGACACAAGGTCGCGATTCTCACGCGGGAGTACCCACCTGAGGTCTATGGCGGCGCGGGCACTCATGTGGAGTACCTGGCTCCCGCTGTCGGCAAGCTGGCAGACGTAAGCGTCCACTGCTGGGGCTCGCCTCGCCAGGAGCCGGGAGTCACGGCTTACCAGCCCTGGGCGGCGCTTGCCGAACCCAAACCCGAATCAGGTGCCCTGCAGGCGATGTCCATCAACCTGGCGATGGCGGGCGCGCTCAAAGGCGCGGAGCTCGCCCACAGCCACACCTGGTACGCGTATTTCGGCGGCCATCTGGCCAGGCTGATGTGGTCGATCCCGCACGTGATGACGATCCACAGCCTGGAGCCGCTGCGGCCGTGGAAGGCCGAGCAGCTCGGCGGCGGCTATGCCCTTTCCACGTTTTGCGAACGCACGGCGATCGAGGCGGCTGACGCGGTTATCGCCGTCTCGAAGGGCGTGCGCCAGGACGTGCTGAATTGTTATCCAGACCTCAGCCCGAATCGCGTCGTGGTCATCCACAACGGGATCGATCCCGAGGTCTACCGCCCGCAGCCTTCGCCCGAGACGCTGGCTCGTTACGGCGTCGACCCGAACGTGCCGTTCGCGTTCTTCAACGGCCGCCTCACCCGACAGAAAGGCCTGCCCCTGTTGTTGTCGGCCGCGCTCGAGCTCGACCCGAGGCACCAGGTCGTGATCGTCGCGACCAGCCCGGACACCCCGGAGATCGGGGCTGAGGTAGCACGGCTGGCCGACCGGGTGCGCAACGAGCGCGGCAACCTGGTCTGGATCGACCATTTCATTCCCCGCGAGGACCTCATCCACCTTCACACTCACGCCTCCGTCTTCGTCTGCCCGTCGATTTACGAGCCATTCGGACTCGTGGTCCTGGAGGCCATGGCGTGTGAGACGGCGGTCGTCGCCTCGCGCGTCGGCGGGATTCCGGAGATCGTCGTCGAGGGCGAGACGGGGTACATGGTCGACTACGACGCCAAAGAGCCTGAGAGATTTGTGAGCGCGCTGGCCCAGCGCATCGACCAGCTTCTCAGCGATCCGACCCTTGCCGGGAGGATGGGCAGGGCCGGGCGTGAGCGGGCCGTCAAGGACTTCGGTTGGCCGGCGATTGCAAGGCAGACCGTGGATCTCTACGACCGGTTGTTGAAGGAAAGACCGGCGCGAGGCTGAACGGCCGAGGCGCGCCGGTCATCAATTACTGAATCAGTAGCCGAAGCAGGCCGACGGTGGTACGCCTCGAATGTCGAGCCGTCCATCGGTCGCGATCATGTTCGCGAGCTCGCTCGTGAACGTTCCGCGGAGCGTGGAGACCGAGCCAGACGCATCGGCGCCGTTCGATCGATTCTTGCTGCTGCCGGCTTCGTTGTAGTCGAGGCACTGCAGGCTGAATGACTGATCGAACGTGGTGACCGGCCCGCTGGCTGTCCACGTCACGTCGACTGTGATGGGCAGCGCGAGGCCGCCGTTGCCGCCGGCAAATACCGCATCCTTGCTTCCGCCGACAGGCGACCCGAAACCGGGGCACACCTCATCCGCGCTGAGGGTCGCGTGAAGGGCCGCCGACTGTAGGTCGCGGCTTACGGTGAAGGCGCTGTCGGGCACGACGGAACATCCATAGCCACCGGTGCCCGACGCGTCGAACTCAGTGATGAAGACCATCGTGCTGTCATTCACGATGCGCGGACCCATCGGGTGGGTGGGCTTGAAGGAGTTGAGGCCCTGGCTGACGTTGACACTGAAAGACGGCGCGGGAGGTCCGCCCTTCTTGCCCATGCCGAAGAACGCGTTGGCGCTGGTGCTGTGGAACGTGTACTTACCCGGGCCCAGCCCACCCGCAGCAACAGCCGCCGCGGCAAATGCGAGGGAACCACAGAAGACAATGGAGAAGACCAGTACTAAACGCCGCAGAAACATCGCATGTGACTCCGTTGCTAGACAGTTATCCCCCCTGTTGAGCGCGAGCTGGCACGGCTCCACAACGCCGGCGACCACCTCCTCACGAATGGTTATTTCGGGCGTAGAACGGGGCCGTGGTCGTTTGCGTTACTTGATCAGACCGGCGTTACGACCTCATCCCACACCTGCACGTCCGCGCCGTCGGCATGGTCGTTTACGTAGTCGAAAGGCCGGACCAGCTCGCGCAGGGCCAGCTCGTAATGAAACGTTCCGGCCAGGTTGGCGATGCCGTGGAACGAATAGGTCCTCGTCTCGTTCTTGGCCAGGTCACCGCAGTCGAAGGCCGACTCTTCGATGGCGATCACGCATCCGCCGAGGTCGGTCATCTGGTGCCGCTCGAACCATCGGTCCGAGGTGCGAAACACGAAGCCGAGGTGGGGGATGAGGGGTCCTGTGTTGGTGACCTTGACGACCAGCTCGACTGCTCCGCCGACCATGGCGCCGTGGCTGGCGGCGGCCCCGACATTCGCGGTCAAAGGATCTGGCGCTGCGCACAAACCTGCGGCAAGGATCAGACCCACGACCCCGGCGAGCTTCATCCTCGTCGATCCTTAACTCAGCGCTAAACGGCCAAGCGGTATTCTGGGCGACTTGTGCCCCAAGGGACCGCACGTAACGCAGCCACACCTTTGTTCGTTTCAAGCTCCAGTGAGGAACGGGGTAGTTCTCCTCCTTTGCGTGGCGGCCGTCGGCGCCTGCACGCCCAACGGCCCGCTCGCCCCACCGAACAGCCCCTCGGCAAACCGGCACAGTCCTTCCCCCTCGCCGAGCCCAACTCCCAGCCCGGAGGCAAGTCCGAGCCCGTCACCCTCGCCCAGCCCTGAGCCGAGCCCGGTCGCGGTGCCGGCGTGGGCGGCGCTCCACGCTTCCTGCGTCAAGTCACCGGCGGCCCACGAGGCCGTCCTGATGCTGCAGGGAGCATCCGGCCCGATCCTGGCCGACGTCTCCGACGCCAAGGCTCCGCAGACGCTGTGCGGGATCAGCGGCGGACCGTGGCGTCCTCAACTGGTAACTCAGACGATGGTGTCGTGGTACGCGAGTCAGGGCAACCCCGGCACCACCGGGACAAGCGTGATCGCAGTCCTCGATCTCTTCAGCGGAACCTCGGCTGTCGCGGCAAGCTGGACAGGCGGCACCTTCATGGACGGACTTCACGCGTGGAGCCCGGACCGTGGCTTTCTCGCCTACG
>DATEGC010000122.1:0-7720 GCA_035280285.1 Candidatus Dormiibacterota bacterium
GCGCGTGCGGCTTGCTGAAGGTACCTTCGCAGCTCGTCGGCTTTGATCGGCGCGTCGGAGGCGCGCACCCTGGCGGCAAACAGCTGCAGGAAGCGCCGCAGTCCGACGTCATCCAGCATCGTGGCCGCCTCGATGATCTCGGCGGCGGCCTCCCGCTGTCTCGGATCCAGAACGCGATTCAGGCTGTCCGCGAAGTCGTCGGGCAGCTCGCCCATGGCCATGTGAGGACAATAAGGCTCGCGATGCAGCCTGTCGTGATCGGCGACGTGATCTGGGAACCGAGCCCAGAAGTGATCGAGCGCAGCCGGCTCAAGCGTTTCATGGACGGGCACGGGATCGAGACCTTCGACGAGCTCCTCCAGCGTGCTGACGACGACATCGAATGGTTCTGGGACGCGGCGATCAGAGACATCGACATCGCTTTCCACCGCGAGTACGACCAGGTCGTCGACCTTTCACAGGGCAAGCCCTGGGCGAAGTGGTGGATTGGCGGCCGCATGAACATCGTGCACAGCTGCCTCGACCGCCGGCGCGACGGTGAGTTTCACGACAAGACCGCGGTCATCTGGGAAGGCGAGCCGGGCGAGGTCCGCAAGCTGACCTATGGCGAGCTCGACCAGCAGACATCGCGGCTCGCGGGTGCGCTGCGCCGGCTCGGCGTCAGGCCCGGCGACCGCATCGGGATCTTCATGCCGATGTGCCCGGAGGTCGCGATCTCCGTCCTCGCGGCAGCAAAAATTGGGGCGGTCATCATTCCGCTGTTTTCCGGTTACGGACCGGAAGCCATCGCCACGCGTCTGCGCGATGGCGAGGCAAAGGTGCTGATCTGCGCCGACGGTTTCTACCGCCGTGGTCAGGTGGTGCCTATGAAGGAGACGGCAGACCGCGCCCTTGTCAGCTGCCCCAGCGTGAAGAAGGTCATCGTCCACCGGCGGGTGGTGCG
Source organism: Candidatus Dormiibacterota bacterium (assembly GCA_035280285.1). Lineage (GTDB taxonomy): Bacteria > Chloroflexota > Dormibacteria > Dormibacterales > Dormibacteraceae > 40CM-4-65-16. Next base: position 944 of record DATEGC010000122.1, read on the forward strand.
CGAGGTCCCGTGGACGCACGGCCGCGACGAGGTGTGGGAAGTCCTGCTCGAGGACCATCCCGACCGCGCGCGAACCGAAGAGCTAGACCCCGAAGATCCGCTGATGATCATCTACACGTCTGGGACGACCGGAAAACCGAAGGGCACGCTGCACGTGCACGGCGGGTTTCCGGTGAAGACTGCCCAGGACATGGCGCACGGATTCGACATCGGAGCAGGTGACGTCGTGTTCTGGTACACGGACATCGGCTGGATGATGGGCCCCTGGCTCATCTTCGGCACTCTCGTGCTCGGCGGCACGATGGTTCTTTACGAAGGCACGCCTGACTTTCCGTCTGCGAACCGGCTGTGGAGCATCGTCGAACGGCACCGCGTCACGGTGCTGGGCGTCTCGCCCACGCTGGTGCGCGGCCTGATGACGCAGGGCGACGAGGTGCCTGCGCACCACGACCTCACCTCGCTGCGCATCCTCGGCGGCACGGGCGAGCCGTGGAACCCCGAACCGTTCCAGTGGTACTTCAAGCACATCGGCGGAGGCCGGATTCCGGTCATCAACTACACCGGCGGCACCGAAATCTCGGGCGGGATCCTGTGCGGCAATGTGATCACGCATCTCCGTCCGTGTTCGTTTGCAGGACCGGTGCCCGGCATGGCGGTTGAGGTCCTCGATGCGGACGGACGGCCTGTGCGGGGCGAGGTCGGCGAGCTGGCGATCCGCAACCCATGGCCAGGCATGACGCGCGGCTTCTGGGGTGACCGCGAACGCTATATCGATACCTACTGGAGCCGCTTCGAGGGCGTGTGGGTGCACGGCGACTGGGCTTACGTTGACCCCGGCGATGGACTGTGGTACGTGCTTGGCCGGTCGGACGACACCATCAAGATCGCCGGCAAGCGGCTCGGACCGGCAGAGGTCGAGTCTGTGCTGGTGGGCCACCCGTCCGTCGCGGAGGCGGCAGCGATCGGCGTCCCCGACGAGCTGAAAGGCGAGGTGCTTGTATGCTTCGTCATCCTGCGGCCCGGAACCAAGGCCACCGACCAGCTGGCAGACGAGCTGCAGGACCTGGTCGCCGCCGCCCTCGGCAAGCCGCTGCGGCCGAAAGTCGTGCATTTTGTCGGCGATCTGCCGCGCACGCGCAATGCCAAGATCCTGCGCCGCGTGGTGAGGTCGGTCTACACGGGCAAGGACCCAGGCGACCTCTCCTCGCTCGAAAACCCAAGCGCGCTAGCCGCCATCGGAGCGACTAGAAGCTGAGGACTTTGTCCGCCTCCATAGTCAGCCGTACCAGATCCGGCGGCGTGATGTACCTCGCGTTCGGGGTGAGCATCTCCGGCAAGACCCCACGGGCCTCAGCGCAGCCTTTTCAAACGTAGACGGGAACGCCCTGGTCAAGACACTTGTCGAGCAGTTCACGGAGCGGTGGCACGCCCAAGCCCAGGACGTTGGCGATCACATCGGGCTTGATCAGCTCCGCCGCGTCGCCTGCGAGCGCAACTCCGACCTCCGTGCCCGTGGGCCTTGCGCCGTTGACAGCGATATGGAAGGGAACCGTCGCTCGTGTTGGGTCCTCAGGTCCGGCCGCGGAGACGATCAGTAAGCCACCCATGTCGGTGACTATCCTCGCAGACGGCGTGGCGCCGTGAGGCTCACTCGCGCTGACTGGGTCAGGTTGCTCTTGCTCTGGCTTGGCGGCATCGCCATGCGCCTCACGATGCTCGCGGTCCCCCCGCTGATACCGCTGATCCACCGCGAGCTGAATCTCGACGAGAAAGCGGTGGGTGCGTTGGTATCGGGACCGGTGTTGATTCTTGCCATCGCGTCGGTGCCGGGTTCGCTGCTCATCGCGAAGCTCGGCCTGCGCGGAGCGCTGCTCGCTGGGCTCGGGTCGGTCGCCGTATTCGGCGCGCTGCGTGGCCTTGGCCCCAGCGTGCCGGTCCTTTTCACCGCCACCTTCTTGATGGGAATTGGCGTGGCCGTGACGCAGCCGGCCTTCCCATCGCTGGTGCGAGCGTGGTTCCCGCGCCGGATCGCGATCGCCACCGCCGTCTACAGCAACGGCATCCTGATCGGCGAAACGCTGCCGACTGCGCTCACCACCCCGGTCGGAGTGCTGCCGCTCGCCCGTGGCGACTGGCGCTGGGCGCTCGCGACGTGGTCGGTCATCATCCTGGTCAGCGGGATCGCGATTGCCGCTGCCGCGCCGGCTCGCGCCGCGAGTATCGCTCTCGCGTCGCGATGGTGGCCCGACTGGCGCCACCACCAGGCGGTCCGGATCGGCCTGGTCATGGGCATGGCCTCCGCCGCCTATTTCGGCGCCAACGCGTACATACCCGACTTCCTCGACCAGACCGGTCGCCATGGCCTCATCTCGCCCAGCCTCGCCGTGCTCAACGCCTCACAGCTGCTGACCGCACCGGTGGTGGCTCTGTGGCCGCGGCTGCTCACAGGCCGCGCAGGCTTCCTCGGATCGGCCACGGTTCTGGCCACCGCGCAGCTCGGCCTGGTGCTGACGCCCGGTGCAGGCGTGCTGGGGTGGGCGTTTCTGCTCGGGTTCTCGGCGGCGCTTTCCTTTGTGGTGGTGCTGAGCCTGCCCCCGCGGATAGCTCCATCCGGTGACGTCGCTCGATTGAGCGCGGCGATTTTCACCGTGCAGTACGCAACTGCATTCTGCATCCCGCTGATCGCTGGGGCACTGTGGGACGCGACCGGCCAGGCCGTGCTTGCATTCGGACCTGGCATCCTTGCGGCGATCGCGATGGGATGGGGAGCCATGTCCCTGCGCGTTCCCGACCGCGTGACTGCTACCTAGGGAAAGATTCCCGCCTTGTAGTCGCTGATGATCTCGCCGGCCGCGCGCGCGCCCTCCTCGGCCGCTCCTTCCATGAAGCCCTGAAAGCTGATCGAGCAGTGCTCACCGGCAAAGTGGCACTTTCCCTTCTTGGGATCGGGCTGCCGGGCCGCTTCGTAGCCACTGAAGGACGTGTACTGACCAATCTTCCAGTACGAGTACGAACCGAGAAGGTTCGGGTCGATCAGCGGCACACTGAGAGTCGCCAGGCCGTTCCAGTGGTGCTTGATGCCTGGAAACACACTATTGAGCTGGTTCAGGAACGTCTTCGCGAAGCCGCTGACAACTGCGGGGTCGTCAGGGTCGCCGTTGAACGTAGCCAGCGGCACCCCGCCGCCCGTGTAGTCGACCAGGATTCCCGTAGTCCCGCCCTGGCCACGCGTGACGTCCCAACCGGCCTGCGACCCGACGTCAGTGAAGTTGGTGCCGGTGCTGATCCCCCAGGGACCACTTTGGTTCCACAGACGCGTGTCGAACTGGAGCTGCAGCTTGGCGTTCTTGCCGTAGCCGAGCTGCGTGATGGCGGTTTGTTTCAGCGCCGTGAATCCGGCCGCGCGATAGGCCGCGTCCGAGGTGAGGATGGTGCGCAGCACCGAGAACGGGATGGTCATGATCACGCGATCGACAGTCTGGGTGATGGCTCCGTTTGGCGTCTGGATCGTGAGCGTGTACGTGTCATCAGCGGCGTTGTGAACGATCCCCGTCAGAGGGTGGTTGAGCTTGACACTTCCCGGCGCTAGCGACGCGGCAATCGCCTTGGGCAGGCGCTGGTTGCCGCCTTTGATGTGGAACCGCTCGTCTGATGCGCCAAAAACCGTGAAGCCGTTCCTAGCAAGCGGTGGATTGAATAGCAGGTACACGATGTTCAGCGAGCTCTGCTGCGCGGTGACGTTGCCGTATTCGATGTTGTAGGCCACGTCGAGGAGCTGGCCCATGTTCGACGCATGGCCGCCCGGAACGCGGCTCTCGATCCAGTCGAAGAGGCTCATGTGGTCGAGATCGAAGCCGGCCTGGGTGAAACTGTTGTACAGGGTCGGGAATGGCGCCGCCGCGTTGTCGGCCTTTAGTGCCCTGAACACGGGCCTGAAGTCCTGACTGGCCTGGGCCACCGAGTAGTAAGCGCTGTCGAAGAAATATGTCTCGGTCGAGCCGGGCGGTTCGGCTGCATGCAGGTCCACCGTTTCGAGATTGAAGCGGGAGGCAAGTCCAAGGATCGCCGTATGGGTGGAGTCGATCAGCTCGCCACACTTCTCGCTGGTCTGTCCGTTGAGCCATGACGTTGTGTCCGAGTGCATGCGGCCGCCGACATGGCCCGACGCTTCGTAGACCGTCGAGGCAATGCCGGCGTCACGCAAGGTCAGAGCCGCGTTCAAACCGGAAATGCCCGCGCCGATGATCGCGATGCGCGGCGTGGACTGAGCAAGCGCGGGAATCCGGCCGGCCATTGCGGCAGCGCCCACGGTGGCGCCCGCCACCTTCAGAAAGTCCCGCCGGGTGAGCCGGCTGCGGCGCTCTTCCTGAACCGCTTCTACCGTCAGTCCGGAGCGTTCCGCTTCGTTGAAGTCGGCAGCCAGCCGCTGGAACTTGCTCAGCAACGGGGTACGGGCCATCGACACAACCTCCTACGCAACAAAAACGGAACCCACAGTCTATTGGCCGCCGGGAGCCGGGTGGATGAATTACGGCGTTTAGTCCTTTCGTCGTGGCCGACTGACCGACAGGGCCGGATCGGCCGGTGCATACAGAGCTTGCTTGTCGAGCAACGAGACTAGAACGCCGCAGCCAGCGCGCGGCGGACCAGCGCCACTGCAACTGCCGGCGCAGAAACGAGGTCGGACGCGGTGAGACAGAAGAGGCGATATCAAGCGTCCACCAATCGATTCTGACGCCGGTTGTCAGCCGTCAGCATGTCCCGGTGGCTCGCGCCGTCGTATTCAATCGCGAGTGCGTTTCCAGTCGGCTATCGAGCCACGGTGTGGAGCGACTGGCGCCGCAGTCGAGAAGGAAAGCTGGAAAGCGGAGGCGGGATCCTACGCCCCAAGTACCAAGCAGCGCAGTTCACACACCGACTCGCGTGAGAGGAGGCAATGGTCAAGGGCTCACGTACTGGGACGCGGTCGCCGCGGTGACCCGTTGCTTGAGGTTTCGGAGAGCGCGACCGGTGTTGGTCATCATCGAAGCCAACGCGTCTGCGACCCGTGCGGCGTCGAGGTGATCCGACGCGTCCCGAGCCGGGTTCAGCCGGCAGCCCTCGTTCCACGCGAGAAGGTCCGGCTCCTGCAACCGTGCGATCACGGGCACCTGCTCGTCTCCGAGCGTGTGGTGGCGAAACGACGCGAGGGCGGCGGCGCAGCGCAGGTTGGGTGCGCGACTCGCGGTCGCCTGCAACATGCCGTGCCGGTCTTTCCGTGGCAAGGCCGCTAAGCGTCGGTCCGTTCTCGCCCTAGGTCCGCTATGCAGGTTGCTCACATGGGCCGAGTCCCGCGGTTGGATCCTCCACACAGCGGGTGGATCAAACCGGGGCCCAGGCCAGTTTCTATTCGTTCGGTTGGTTTATCGCCAGGCGATCGCAAGCACCTCGATAGGCTCACGGATCCCTTTCAGAGTGACCTCACGGCGGCCCGAAATTTCAAGGCCGGGCAGATCCCGGATGCTACCGGTGCTCGCAAGGATCTGATCCCCTTCCGCGAGCGCCGCGATTCTGGCGGCGACGTGCACACCGACACCGTGATAGCCGTCCTCCACCTGGTGCGAAACCGCCGCGTGCAGACCGATACGAACCTTGGGCGCGAAACCATGGAGTTTGCGGTGCTCGGCAAGGGCGCGCTGAATGCCGATCGCGCACGCTGTCGCCTGACCAGCACCTTCGAAGATCGCGAAGAACCCGTCACCGCGACTCTCTATGTGACGGGCGCCATGCTCCGTGAAGAGCGCGCGCAGCGCGCGGTCGTGCCAGGCGACCAATTCCGACCAGGCGTCATCACCAATCGCTTCAATGAGGTTTGTCGATTGCACGATGTCGGTGAATACATAGGCTCGGTGACCCGCAGCGCTCGGCCCCCGCTGTTCGTGGAGGCTATCCAGCAGCCGGGAGGTTTCCAAAGCAGCGGTGTGAGCTCCTAACCGCTCGAAGATTCCTTTGGCCGTCCCCAGCTCCAATCGGGCGCCGGCGACGTCAGCCTCGGCCGTGTGCGCTTTGGCGAGCAGCACGCGGGCCTGGGCGCCTTCGAAGGGTGCGTCCACGACCGTCCATTCCTGCACTGCGACGAGCAGCTCACTGGCAGCCTCCTCGGCCTTGCCGCGTGCAATGGCGAGGCGACCGGCCGCCGTTGCCGCCTCCGCTACAAAAAGGTGCTGACCGAAGTCCTTCGCCAACCCTGAGAGTTCGTCTACTGCTGCCGCCGCAGCCTTCAGGTCACCGGCGGCCACCGCAATCTCCACCTGGGCGGGTAGGAGACGGCCCCGCGAGACGCGGTCGCGGACCGAACTCAGGGCCCGCCGGATCGCGGCTGCCGCGCCCGCCTTGTCACCCCGGGCCAGTTGAACCAGGGCGGCACCGGGAGCTGGGCCGGCCCCAAGCTCGTGAGCATGTTGGAACGCCTCCTCGGCAGCGTCGAGGTCACCCATCCGCAGGCGCAGCTCACCGACCTCGCGATACGCCGCCCCTGCTTGCTGTGGGTTGTAGCCAGGCAATTCCTCACAAGCCGCCGTGACTTCGCTGCTCGCGCTGTCCCAAGCGCCGCGCAGTCGAAGCATCTCCGCCCGGTGCACACGGCAGATGCCGGGAAAGCCGCCGGCTATCGACCGACGCTCGCACCAGCGCGTCGCAGCGTCGGTCCATTCGGCGGCTCGCTCGAAGTCAGCGAGATCGTGGCAGACCGCAATCGTCTGGCAGTAGACGACGCCGGTGGCACGTGCTGAGAGTTCT
>DATEGC010000123.1:0-36095 GCA_035280285.1 Candidatus Dormiibacterota bacterium
GGTGGGTGCGGCAAACGGTGCAGCTCTCGCCGGTGAAATAAAGGATGTAAGGCTCGGACGCCGGCGAGGCGGTGGCCCCAGCAGCCAGACGCCTCGCTCGGCGGGATCGGAGTAGCTCCAGGCCGGCGGCGGCGAGCACTACGAGACCCGCCACCACCAGGGCCCAGAGTTGCGCACTCATGCTCTAACCAGGCCTCGTTTCTCGAGCTGGAAGAAGATCTGGCAGCCCACGCAGTACCCGAGCGCCAGGTTGACAAACGCCAGGACCGCGACCAGCAGCGCGAGCGTCAGCCCGATCACCGGCACGGGAATCAGGAAGATCGACGCGACCGCAAGGAAGACCCCGCCCAAGCCCTGAGCAAAGTTGTGCGGCTCTGGCCGGTCCTGGACCGGTCGCGGCTTGACGATGCCGCGCGGCTTCAGGACCTTGAAGTAGAGCTGCTTGAATAGCGCCAGCCGCGGCGCGAACGTGCCCAGCAGCAGCACGACCGCCAGGAGTGGGATCAACACCAGCAGCGGCCGGAAAAGAGCGCTGCCCGCGAACGCGACCAGCACGGTCACGGTGATCCCGGTCTGGTTGACCTTGAGCGCCGAATGGTCGACGACCTGTGCGGGTGTGCTCACTTCTCGATGGGGACGCGAATGGAGCTGCCCCACTCGGTCCAGGAACCGTCGTAGTTCTTCACGTCCGGATACTCGAGCAGCTCGTGGAGCACGAACCAAGTGTGTGCCGAGCGTTCTCCGATGCGGCAATACGCGATCACTTCCTTGTCAGGAACGATTCCTTTGCCTCCGTAGATCTCTTTCAGATCGGCGAGGCTCTTGAACGTTCCGTCCTCCGTGTTGACCGCGGTGCCCCACGGAATGCTCGCCGCGGTCGGGATGTGGCCACCGCGCTGCGCGCCTTCCTGCGGCAGGTTCTCCGGCGCGAGGAGCTCGCCCGAGTACTCCTTGGGCGAGCGGACGTCGACCAGACCAACCTTGCCCAGTCGGTCGAGTACGTGGTCGCGGTAGGCGCGGATCTTCTCATTCGGCGAGCTGTGGAAGTGGTAGCTGGTGGCGGGGAATGCCGGGACGTCGGTCGTGTATGGGCGGCCTTCCTTCTCCCACTTGACCCGACCCCCGTCTACCAGCTGAACCTTGTCATGGCCGTAGTACCTCAACGCCCAGTAGGCGTACGCGGCGAACCAGTTGTTGTTGTCGCCGTAGAGCACGATCGTCGTCTCTGGCGTGATGGCGCTGCGACCGAGCAGCTCGGCCAACGCCTCCTTCGGCGCGATGTCGCGCGCGAGCTGGTCCTGAAGGTCGCGCTTCCAGTTCCAGCCGACCGCGCCTTCGATATGACCCTTCTCGTAGACCGTCGGGTCGACGTCGACCTCGACCAGCCGCAGACCCGCGTCCTTGGCGTGCTCGGCGATCCACTCGGTGCTTACGAGCGGTTTGGTTTGTGTCTGAGAGCTCAATTTCAAATCCTCCAGAAATGCAAGTGACCGAACGAACGGATGGGGTTCGGGAAGAAACCGATCGAATGGGCGCGCCTTTACGGCGCGAGCAGACGACCGGGGCTAGCTACAGAAGCAGGCCGGGATGTGGGTCAGACGCTGGGCAGGCCACGCGAACTCCTGCATAGATGTTCAATTTTAGGCAACCCCAGGCCGAGTTGGTGAATTCCCGGACAATTGCGACGATGTCGCAAGTAGAGCTGTTCAAGTACCAGGCCCTGGGCAACGACTACCTGCTGCTGGAACTTCCGGGCCCGCTGGATGACGTCGTCGCCCTCCTTCCTGCGCTGTGCGACCGCCATTTCGGGCTTGGGTCCGACGGGCTGCTTGCCTTCCACCCCACGGAGATGAGGCTGCGCATCTTCAACCCGGACGGCTCGGAAGCCCAAAAGAGCGGCAACGGCCTCCGCATCACCGCCGCCCACGCTGTGCTCGCGCACGGCGCGGAAGACCACTTCGAGCTTCGGACCGCCGACCGGGCCAACAGCGTGTTGGTGCTGTCCAAAAATGGCGCCGAGGTCGTGAGCGAGCTCGACATCGGCCGCCCATCATTTCGGGCTGCCGACCTGCCGGCCAGGTTCCACGGCGAGCCCGACCACGTCGAACTGGACACGCCCGCCGGCCGAGTGCAGGGGGTGCTCGTCTCGGTGGGCAACCCGCACTGCGTGGTGTTCGGGCAGCCCGTGACACTGGAGCGATGCCTCGAGCTCGGACCTTACATCGAGCGTCACCCCGCCTTCCCTGAGCGCACTAATGTCCAGCTGTGCGAGGCGGTCGATCGGGCGCACGTGCGAGCGGAGATCTGGGAGCGCGGAGCGGGCTATACGCTGGCCTCAGGCACCAGCGCCAGCGCGGTGGCCGCAGCCTGCATGCGACGCGGCCTGGTCGATGAGAGGGTCATCGTGATGATGCCCGGTGGAAATCTGGCCCTGCGGCGCGAGCCAAACGGGGACCTGGTCCAATCCGGTCCAGCCCGCCGCGTCTACCGCGCGACCGTCGACCTAGCTGACTTTACTTAGCCGCGCCACCGCCTCAGGCAGGTCCCTGAGGCCGGCGACAACCGCGTCAGCCAGCGAGGGGTCGTCTTTTTCGCTCTGCCGATTGACCCAGATCCGCGTGATGCCCAGCTCATGCGTCGGCCGGATGTCGTGGAAGTAGCTCTGCGCGACGTGAATCCAGGCGCCGGCCGACGAGCCGAACGTCGACTGAAACAGGCGGAAGTGGGCAGGATCCGGCTTGTAGGCGGACACGTCCTCGGCCGTCACGACCGCGTCGAACGACGCGGGCAGGCGTCGCTGCGTCAACGCGATGATGTCGCGGTCGCAGTTGGTGAGGAGCGCGAACTTCCAGCCCTCGCCTCGCAGCTCACCCAGGGCAGGGCCGACGTCTGCAAATGGCGGCCAGTGAGGAATCGTTGCAACGAGCGCCGTTGCGTCGTCCGGCTTGAGGTCCAACCCGACCTGCCTGGCCGCGCGACGCGCGGTTTCCGTAAGCACAGCACGGTAGCGCTTGAACGAGCCCTCGCTCTCGACCTCGGCCTCGAGAGCGATGTACGCGTCGAGGAACTCTGCGCCCCGCCCGGGAAATAACAGCTCGCCAGTGGTGCGTATGCCATGCCGCCAGTCGATGAGCGTGCCGAAGCAATCGAACGTCAGCCATCGGTCGCCAGCCACGAAACCGCTATTGCCCGGCGGCGCGGAACTGGAAGACCTTCTTGGTTGCCTGGTCGACCTCTTCAGGCGTCAGCAAAACCGTAGTCGTCGTGCTGACGGTGCCGGTTGACGAGATGCCCATCGACAATGCCAGCGCGGTGACACTGTCAGGTACGTCGACGATGCTGACCACGTCATACGAACCGAATGCGAAGTAGTAAGCCTCGACGCGCCCGTCCATCGACTTGACGGCATCTTCAACTGCCTTCCGGCGACCCGAACCGCCCTCCTTCAGCACTCCCCTGATGCCCTCCGCGGTGTACGACCCGGTGACCAAATATTTCGGCATACCACCTACCTCCCTGATTTAGCCCGGCTTGGGCAGGTACTCCTGGATCGCATGCGCGAGGTGCTGCATGCTCATCGACTGCAGCCACACTTTTCCCGGCCCGGTCAGCGCGGCCAGGAACAATCCTGAGCCACCGAAGAACATGTTCTGGATGCCGGGCACGGTGACGATGTTGAACTGAACCGACTCCTGGAACATGCCGACCTGGCTGGGGTGCACGCGCACAGTGTTACCGGGCTGAAGGTCGTACATGACGACTTCCCCGTTCAAGGCGACCCAGGCCTGACCCTGACCGGTGAGCCGCTGGAGACGAAAGCCAGTGCCGCCGAACACTCCGGCGCCCAGGCGCTGCTGGAAGCCAATGGAAAACTGAACGCCGGGCGTGGCGCAAAGAAAGCCGTGCCGGTGGACCATGTAGGCCTGGCCGGCGGCAATCTCGAGTGGCAGGATCTGGCCCGGCAGCTTGGCCGCAAACGCCAGCAGACCTGGACCTCCGGCCGCCGTGTACTCCGTCATGAACAGGGTGCCTCCGGCCACCGCCCGGCCCAGCGCGCCAAGGAAGCCTCCCTGCTGTCCGCCGACCGACATGCCGGTCTGCATCTGGATCGACATCGAGATCCAGGAGAGCTCGCCCGACTCGGCGAAGACCTTCTCGTTGGGCTGCATGTTCAGCTCGAGGACGGGCATCGTCGTGCCGATGATCTTGGCGTCCATCTCCCTCCTAATTCCTGTGGTGGTGAGGGTCGAGCATCCGGCGGCGCGAGCCTGGCGGGGCCGGATTGCGTGAGCAATCGTCGCAGACGCCCACCACCAGCACCTCGGTGCGCACCGGCTTGAAGCCATGGCCCTCCTCCAGATGCGCCTCGAGCTCGTGCACGAACTCCTCCTGGACGTGCATCACGCCACCGCAAACCTGACAGACGGCGTGATGGTGATCGCCGCTCGCCAGCTCGTAATGCGTCGGGCCATCGCCGAGGTGAGCGGCGTACACCGACCCGGACGCAGTGAGTGCATCCAGCGCGCGGTAAACCGTGCTGCGCGGGAAGCCGGGCTGCGTCCTATGCAGTTCGACGGTGATCTCTTCCGCGGTGCAGTGTCCGCCGAGCCGGACGATCGTGTTGTAGACCGCCTGCCTCTGCGCCGTGCGCCGCATTCCAGGCGCGAGCATCAGTTCGCGATTACGTGCAGGGACCGGTCGGCTTTTGTCAGCACGCGGCATCCACCTTCCTCGACAACGACGTCGTCTTCGATCCGCACGCCACCAAATCCAGGGAGGTAAACGCCCGGCTCGATCGTGAAAACCATGCCCGCCTCGAGCACGGTTCGTGATCCGGGATCGAGGCTTGGATCTTCGTGCCCCTCCAAACCGAGGCCGTGCCCCACGCGGTGGAAGAAGTGCTCCCCATGGCCAGCGTCTTCGATGACACGCCGAGCCGCCGCGTCGACATCGCCGGTCGTGACCCCGGCACGCACAACCCCAATCGCGGCATCGTGGGCTCGAAGCACGAGATCGTGAATCTCTCGGTGATGCGGGCTGGGCTCGCCGATGACCGCCATCCGTGTCGAGTCCGCCATGTAGCCTTCGTGCGCGGCGCCGAAGTCCATCAACGCGAAATCGCCACGCGACAGTCTGCGGCTCGAAGGCTCGAGGTGCGGCATGGCGGAGTTGGGCCCCGACTGCACCAGCGTATCGAATGAGAGCCTGGCCCCCAGCTCGCCGATGATCGAACCGAGGATCAGCGCGACATCGATCTCGCTCATGCCGGCGTGGATTCGCGCGAGAGCCTTCACGAACGCGTCGTCGGTGATCGCCGCGGCGCGCTGAAGCTTCTCGATCTCGTCCCCGCTCTTGATCGTGCGCAGCCTTCGGATCTCGCCTCCGACGTCGATCAGCTCACTGGCGCCGGTCCGGGTGGTGATCACCTCGGCCGCATGAAGGCTCAGGTGATCCTTCTCGACGCCTAACTCGATCGAGGGCCCGAGCGCGTCGGCGACTAGCGCGGACGGATCCTCGCCGTCGCGCCAGGCGGCGACCGCCACGTCGCCGGCGTGCTTGGTCGCCTTTTCTTGCTCGAGCGCTGGCACGATCAGGGTTGACGCGTCGCGACGCACAACGAGGGCCATCAACCGCTCGTGGGGTTCGGCATGAAAGCCCGTCAGATAGGCGATCGACACCGGCCGGGTGACGTAGATCGCCTCGACGTGGCGCATGTCCATCCATCGCCTGACCTCGGCCAGCGGGCTCGTGGTCGCGACAGACCTACTCAATCGCTTTGATGCGCACCGTGTAAGCCCCGCTGGGCGTCTTGATCTCGACCCGGTCGCCCACGCGATGCCCGAGCAGAGCCTTGCCCAAGGCGGACTCGAAACTGACCCGTCCCGCTTTCGGGTCGGCTTCGGTCGGACCCACGATGCGGTAGGTCTCCTCCTCTGCGTCCTCTTCAGCGAAGTGCACTGTGCTCCCCATGCCGACCACACCAGGCTCGTTGTGGTTTTCGATCAGGACGTGGTTTTTGATGATCGCGTCGAGCTCCTTGATCCGAGCCTCCATCATTCCCTGCTCGTTCTTGGCGGCGTGGTACTCGAAGTTCTCGGACAGGTCGCCGAGCTCGCGGGCCGCCTTGATCTTGGCGACGATCGCCGGCCGGCGGTTTGTTGTTAGCTCGTGGTGCTCCTTGCGGACGGCTTCCAGCCCTTCTTGCGTGATGAGGACGTCGGTCATGTACCCGAGTCTAAGCCCGCACCCCCACGACGAGGTGGAGCTGTAGGCCGGATTCACTCCGGCCGTCCCCAGGCGCGTGCCGCCAAACGTCGCCAGACGTCGCCGGCAACGGAGGGGATTCCGCGGGGGAGGCCCGCCTCCCCCGCGCTCCTTAGCGCTGCAAACCGCCGTCGTTCTGAGCTTCGTTCGCCGTTTGTGCGGCAGTCGGCTGCACGTGGCTTGGTGCGCCCGCCGTGGTGGTGCTCGAGCCGTTGGCCAGGTAGCCGCCAACGCCTGCGAGCAACATTCCGGCGACGAGTGCGATCAGCCACAGCCCGACGCCCCTGGAGCCGCCCGCATCGCGCAGGGTCTCGGTCGCCTGCATCGTAGATACCTCCTGTTTGATTCGGCCGCGGGCCGTGACGCAAACCTAGGCCGGGGCCGAGCCCGTCAAAAGAGCGGAAGTACCCGATCCGATTCCCCGCGATACCCGATTTCAGGTACCTGTTTTTTCGGCTAGAGTCCGGGCCATGAGACGCGTCATCCTCACTATCGGCATGCTTTTGATGGGCATGGCGCTGGTCGCCGGCGCCGCGGCCGCCCTCGTGCCAACGTCGCTCCTTCCTCTCGACCAGCAGGTCGGCACCCACACGTCAGCCGCTGGGGCGGTGCTCGGAATCGGACTCATGGCCGCGGCAGTGAACCCCTCAGCCAACATCGGCTGGGTCCGAGCCGGGATCCTGTATGGGTTCGTCGTGCTCGCGTTCGAAGCGGGCTCGTGGCTGCTGTGGCGGGCGCAGTTTCACCTCGGCCCTGTCATCTTCGGCCTCGCCTTCAGCCTGCTCTTGATCGCGACCTATCCCGAGCGCGAGAAGCTGCTGCCCGCGATGATGGGATCGACCACCAGGAAAGCTGCCACCCCCGCTGCCCCCTCAACCGTCAAACCCCCACCCGCGCTGGAGCCGGAGTCGGAACAGAAAGCCTGAGTGCAAGCCAACCCCGATCAGGTCGTCCGCCGGGCCGACCCCCTCAACTGCGAGGTCCGGCTCTCGCGCCTGGCCGAGGGCTCGGTGACGCCAAACGAGCGGTTCTACATCCGCAATCACTTCCCGGTCCCCAGCCCCGTCGCCAGGACCTGGCGGTTGAAAGTGCACGGGCTGGTCAATGAGCCGCTGAGCATGTCGCTGCCTGAGTTGATGCGCATGCGCGGCGAAACCATCCCGGTTACGCTCGAGTGCGCCGGCAACGGGCGGTCGCTGTTCAATCCGCCGATCGAAGGCGAGCCGTGGTCGCTGGGCGCTGTCAGCTCAGCTGAATGGACAGGCATACCGATCTTCGAAGTCCTCGACAAAGCAGGGCTCGGACCAAACGCGAACCACCTCGTCTTCAGGAGCGTGGACGGTTTCGAACGCGCGCTGTCGATAGAGGAGGCGAGGGAAGGCCCGACGCTGCTCGCGTTTGGGATGAACGGCGAGCCGCTGCCACCTGTCCACGGATACCCGCTACGTGTGATCGTCCCTGCCTGGTACGCGGTCGCCTCGGTCAAGTGGGTCAGCGAGATCGAAGTCACCGATCATCCGTTTGACGGCCACTTCCAGGTGCAGCGCTACATCTATGAATCGTCGCAAGGCACCCAGCCGGTCAAGTACCAGAAGGTCCGGTCAGTGATCACGGAGCCGGAAGACGGCGAGACCATCCCAGCCGGCGACGTCGTCATTCGCGGCGTGGCGTGGTCGGGAGCATTTCCGCTCGGACAGGTCCACCTCAGCATCGATCAGGGCGAATGGCTTCAAGCGACGCTGCAGGGATTGCCCGATCGTTACGCGTGGCGGCTGTGGCAGCTCGAGACGCGCATCGACAGGCGCGGACCGGTGACGATCCGCGCGCGGGCGACGGACATCAACCGAGAGTCCCAACCCGAGCAGGCCGAATGGAACCGCCTGGGTTACGGCAACAACTCGATCCAGACTGTGACGGTGACTATCAGCTAGGTCCGCGGAACCAGGGCCTGGACTTCTTCCATCATCCGGCGCTGCAGGAAGTAAGAGGCGCCGTAGACCGCCGCCGCGAGCGCGGTCCCGACGAGCACGGCGATCAATGCGTGCAGCGCCGACGGCGCGATGGGCGCCAGCGCGACTGCGTCGTCGCCGATGATCGCTGCAGCCGCAAGCCCGACGGGCGTGAGCAGTGGCAGCAGCTGGAGCCGGCGCATGACCGGCGGCACGGGCGGCTCGACACGCCCCACCATTCGCTGTCCGACTACGCCGACCGACTTCACGTGCTTGAGGTTCGGGGTGACGGTGAGCACGACGTTGACCTGGTTGCCTGGCACCTGCTTCAGGCGTGATGGTGGGACGAGGTACTGCTCGACGCCACCGCGTGTCTGGACCATCAGCATTCCGAGGCCGACCGACGTGCTGACGGAGCTTGCACCGACCAGCTGCCCCTGCACGATGCGCGGCTCGGCTTTGCGGTCCTTCAACGCAAGCCGGAATCCCGGGCCAACGAAGCTCGCGAGCAACGCGATGGGCACAATCCACGCGAGCGCTCCCGCGACGGCGTCCGGCCAGTCATAGATCGGACGCAAGAGGATGAGCCACGTCGCGGCGATGAGAAGGCACAGCACGCCGATTCCGATCGACGTGTAGCCGATCCGAATCACGCGCTCTGGCGCGTAGCCCTGCAGCATGCCGCCGGACTGCACGTAGCGCTCGCGCTGCTTTCGAGTCGCGCCAGGGGCATTGGAGCCGGCAGCTTTGGGCTGGATTTTGCGCATTTGCTGCCGCACCTGCCGGACCTGCTTTTTGCCCATGAGCTCAGATCGGGAGTGTATCCGGGGCGGGATACGTGATGCGGTCGCCTTGAACTCGTGCGAAGGGCGTCATGACATGCCGCGCGGATTCTGTCATGCCGGTGATGTGCCTCACCTCGACGCCCCGCACCGCAAGCGCGTCCGCGATAAGCGAGCGGTGGCATCGCCACGGCACGGCTTCCGCGCACATGATCGCGACGCGCCGGTCAGTGGCCAGCGCGATAAGACGGTCGATCCCTTGCCAGAACTCGTCTGTCTGCATGTAGTCGGCATAGCCGCGAAAGGAAACGTTGCGCCAGCCCAGGTTGATCGAATCGGGTTTCGGCTTGCGCAGGCCGCCGAGCTCGGGCATGTGCAGATAACTGATCCCATACCGCGGGAGGGAGCGCTCGAGCGCAGCCCTGGCAAAGTGCGGCATCCGGCGGGACGCGGGAACGGTCCGCACATCAATCAGTTGATTGACGTGATGGTGCCGCAGCAGCAGGACCAACTCGTCCAGCGACCGGGTGGAGTGCCCGATCGTGAGAACTACGGCTTGCGTTGCGAAGGATCTACCGCTGGCACGAGCACCCGCTTGGTCAGCGTCGTGCCGTTCATCTGCAGCGTGCCCGAGAACAGGTACGCCGGCTCGTAGAAGCTGTGGTCACCCGCAGGCACCAGGACATACACGAGCTCAGCCTTCGTCAGCTTGACGGCCGGCGCCGGCGTGGCCGAGCTGCTCGAGGCGCCCGAGGCAATCGCCGACTGGATCGCATCGCTCGGGGCGATGATCCTGTAGTTGGCCACGTCGAGGCTGAGGGGCAACAGTCCGGAGGCGAGCACCGGACGGTTCCCGCCGCTGAGGTCCACCTCGAGCCCGTAGCGCTCGCCGTTGAAATCGACCAGGAACGCGGTGCCGTAGCCCGGCGCCTCGAACTGCCGCTGATACCGCACCTTGACCGGGTCAGCGCCGGCGTCGACCGCGATCGTGTATGCCCACTGCGGCACGAGGCTGTGCTGGGCGAGAAAGATGTCGGCCACGTCTTGAGGACCCGCTCCTGCCGCCTCGATCGGCGGCATCGTGAGCGAGGAGAAGATGAAGAAGGCCGGGCTCGAGGGCGGCGTCTGTACAGTGCCGCGGACTTTCAGCGTGTAGCCCGACGCATCGTATGCGCCCAGGAAGCCCGCCGGGCGTCCGCGCAGGACCGCGCCGAGCGCGGACGCAAACTGATCGGCTGAGTTTGCCGACGGTTCGAAGTAGCGGAACACCGGCGCCGATGTGACGGTGACGTCGAGGGCTCCCGCCCACGTGTACTGGGCGGGACCGAGATACGCACCGGCCACGGTGTCTGCCTGCGGCGCCGTGGCTTTCGTCCCGCTACCGAAAACCGGCGTCGGCACGCGGCCAAAGGTTCCAGGCGCCAGCTCGCCGTTGCGAGGCGCGCTCTGGCCGGCGGACAAATACGCGCCGCCCCCGGCCCCGCCGCCGCGCCCAATGCCGCTGTACGCAAAGATGCCCACCCCGATGAGAACGACCAGCACCGCCGCGACCGCGGCCAGCGGCACTGCCGGAACTTCGGTGATGCCCTGGAAGAACGCCGCCAACGCGTCAACCACCCGCCGCTGCGGCGGGCGGCTTTGCTGGACGCGCAGCCAGAGCTCGTCCTCAAAGCCGGGCCGAGGTCGCGTCGTCTCGAACGCGTCGTCGAGCTGCCGCTGCAGCGCCTGTAGCGCGAGGTCTTCCGTGTCGTCAGGCGGCTGGCTCACACGCCCTCCTTTGCGACGGATTCCCGCAGCGCCTTCAACGCTCGGTGATAGAGCATCTTCGCCGCATCCTCGCTGCAGCGCATCAGCTTGCCGACCTCGTCGAAGCTCAGGCCCGAGTGGCGCAGCGTGATTACGTCGCGCTGTCGCTCGGGGAGCTTCGCCACCTGGGCCAGCAAAGACCGGTACTGGATGCGTTCTTCCGCCTGCTCGGCGGGGTCCTCTTCGATGACACGCTGATGCTCGACTGTGCGCCGCAACCGCTCCCTGCGTCCGTGGGCGCGGAAGTGGTCCAGGGTTGCGTTGCGCGCGATGCGATATAGCCACGCCGATGGCGTGGTGTTGCGAGCCTCGAAGCGCGCATAGGCCTGGTACGCGTTCATAAAGACCTGCGCGGTGATGTCCTCGGCGTCGGCGGCCGCGCCGACCTGCGCCCGGACGTAGGCATAAATCCTGCCGAGGTACTCCCCGTAAAGATCTTCGAAGGGAGGCCGATCGGCTTCCAAAGCCGGTTCATCGTATGGGTGCGCACCGTGTTTGAGGCAACGCCCGGCGTGCGGGCGCTGTAACGCGCTAGTCGCGGAGCGCGGCCAGCACCTCTTTGGGCCGGTTGCTGAAGATCGAGTCAGGACGGCACCACCGGCACCATGCGATGGCCGCTTCGTCATCGACCGGCCAGACGCCCACCGCGCCTCCGGCGGCGTGCACCTCTCTCACCACATCGGGGTCGGTCGCGCCCCAGTGCGGCGAGTAGACGTCGGCTCCGGCCTCGCGGAGCATCCTTGCGGGGTTCATCGGGCGCGCACCCTCCAGGATGCCGAGCTGTAGCGAGGGCTCCATCTTCCGCAGCTCGTGGATGACGGCATGGTTGAACGAGATGACCGCGCACTCTGGCAACGCACCCAGCTGGCGAAGCATGTTGACGAGCTTCTCCTCCAGGCCTGGATAGAGCGGCGGCACCTGCTTGACCTCGATCACGAGCCCGACCTTGCCCAGGGCGAGCTCGACTACCTCCTGGAGCAGAGGAATCTTTTCGCCGTCACCGGCGTCGAGCTTGCGGAGCTCGGCTGCGCTGTAGTCGCGGACCAGCCCGACGCCGTTGGTCGTCCGCTCCAGGGTGTGGTCGTGGAACACGACGAGCCGCCCGTCCGAGGACAGGTGCACGTCGCACTCGATCAGGTCGCAGCCGACCGCGATTGCGGACCGGAACGACCGCATCGTGTTCTCAGGATGCTCGGCCGGGTTGCCGCGATGCCCCCCCAACAGCGGCCGCCCGTCATCGTGCGCAGCCTCATATCGAGCGCGAATAGTTTGAGTCAAGGCGCCAGCCCAATATAACGGCGGCGACTGAGAGAAACCTGTGTTGAGTAGTTGGTTATGAGAGAAAACCCAGATGGTTTCCTCTCATCGGCCGGGGAAAACCCGGCCGCCAAACCAGCGTCAGTTCTTTACTCAGCAGAGACAAGAGAACGGCATGCCTTCTCTATAGTGCAGGGGTGACCTCACCCAGACCCCAGACGATCGCGGAGCTTCGCGTCAGCGGACACCAGCGTGAGACTGTCAAGCAAGAGATGCGCCGCAACCTGCTGACGCGGCTGCGCTCGGGCGATCCGCTGCTGGCAGGCATCGTCGGCTACGACGACACGGTCCTGCCTCAGCTGGCCAACGCGGTCATCTCCGGCCACGACGTCATCCTGCTGGGTGAGCGCGGCCAGGCGAAGAGCCGGATCATGCGCTCGCTGGTGAGCCTCCTCGACGAGGCAGTGCCAGTGATCGCAGGCTGCGAGGTCAACGACCATCCCTTCGGTCCGATCTGCCGGCGCTGTCTCGACCTCGTCGAGAAGGATGGCGACAACGTGGCGGTGGCCTGGATCGGACGCGACCGCCGTTACGGCGAAAAGCTCGCGACTCCCGACATCTCGATCGCCGACCTGATCGGAGAGGTCGACCCGATCAAAGTAGCGGAGGGGCGCTACCTGGCCGATGAGCTGACCATTCATTACGGCCTGCTGCCGCGCACGAACCGCGGGATCTTCGGCATCAACGAACTGCCCGACCTCGCGGAGCGGATCCAGGTCGGCCTGCTCAACATCATGGAAGAGAAGGACGTACAGATTCGCGGCTACCGCGTGCGCCTGCCGCTGGACCTTTTTGTGATCGCGAGCGCGAACCCGGAGGACTACACCTCGCGAGGACGCATCATCACGCCGCTCAAGGACCGTTTCGGTTCGCAGGTGCGCACGCACTACCCTCTGAGCATCGGCGAGGAGATACAAATCATGGAGGCCGAGCGGCATCCGGTCCCGGAAGACTTCGAGCTGATCGTCCCGTCCTTTATGAAAGAGATCGTCGCCGAGCTGACTCATCTAGCACGGCGCAGCCCACACATCTCGCAATCGTCTGGCGTATCAGTGCGCATGTCGATCGCCAACGTCGAGAACCTGGCGAGCAATGCGGTGCGGCGGGCTGCGCGATTGGGCGAGTCGCTCGCGGTGCCGCGCATCACCGACCTTGCTTTTCTCGCCTCTTCTACGACGGGGCGCGTGGAGATCGAAGCCCTCGACGAGGGCAAGGAAGAGCAGGTGCTCGGGCGCCTCGAGCGCGGAGCGATCAGCTCGGTCTTCAGCCGGCACTTCTCGGCCTCGCAGTTCGAGGGCATCGTCTCCCGGTTCGAAGAGGGCAGCATGCTCGAGGTCGGGGAGAGCATCCCGGCGCGCGCGTACACGCGCGCGATCGGTGACCTGCCCGAAGTGGCGACGGCGCTAAAGAGGCTCGGCCTACCAGACCGGCCCGAAGTGCGCGCGTCGGTGATCGAGTTCGTGCTCGAGGGTTTGCACCTCAACAAGCGCCTCAACAAAGATGAAGTCGAAGGGCGCGCGATCTATCGGCGCTGAGCTCGACCCCGGGGTTGCCCCGAAATCGCAGATTTCGTCGGGTGGGAAGGACGAGGTCGAGGGCCGGGCGATCAACCGCCAGGTTCTCGCGGTTCTGGATCCATAACCGCCTCCTGATCGCCGGCCGTCGACGGTTTTGGATCCAAAGCCGTCAGCGCTGGGCCGCGTAGATCCACGTGAATGCGATCACCAGCCCGACCACGAGCAAGAAGAACACCAGCTCGACCCGGATCGCCAGCCGGACCAGCCGCTTCGCCCGCCGCGTCCGAGCGCCGCACTTCTCGCAATAGGCCGCGTCGGGAGCGAGCTCCGCTCCGCACTTCTCGCACGCAGCCTGGACCTGCGCCACGCCGTCGAGTATGCGACGTCAGGCGGTGCAGGCTGGGGTCGCGACGAACCTGACAGAGCTTGACGGGATCGTGTCGAAAGTCGTGAAGACGTAGTGGTGCGTCACGCTCGGCGAGACGTTCTCCTTGAAATCGCGCGCGTACGTGCCGAGCGAGCCACGTAGGAGCCGATTTGCGCCCCGGGTAACCTGTACTCCGTGGAACTTCAAGAGGAGATGTCCACCGCGGACGTCGTACTGCTGCTCGGCTCAGTTCCCGAGCGGACGAGCGACCTCGTGCACTGGCTGGACGATGCCCGTCTCCGTTACCGCCACGGGCCTGCATTTCCCACCCTGGGCGGCCTGATCGCCCACCTGGTCGAATCGGCGGCCAGGGTCGACGCCCTCCTCCGCCATGCACACCTCGACGGCCAGACCACTGCCGAGATCCGTTCCGCCATCGACCCGGGCCACGACCAGGAGCTCACCGTCCAGCTGCAGGAGGCCCTCGAGGACCTGTCGCGGGTCAGGCGCCGCACCGTCGACCTGCTCCACGGCTGGGGCAAGGCGGAGTGGGACCGCGTGATCTCCGACCCTCGGGGGACCGACATGACCCTGCTCGAGGTCTGTCGTGTGGTGGCCAAACACGAGATGGGCCATATCGCGCAGATCCGCAACTTGAGCGCCCTGCTCCCCGAACCCCAAGACCTAGGACCGGTGGATCCGGCCGGCATGAACGGCAGCTGACCGACCGTGTCCGAAAACCAAGAACCGAGCGCAAGTGACAAGCAGCTGCGCGCCCCCTCACGACGGACGCGGCGCAAACGCAAGTCAACCAGCGGCCGAGCGGCTCAGTACTGGATGGTCGTCAGCTCGCCCGACAACTTCCGCAAAACGCGCGAGCACGGTTTTTCAATCCAGGGACTGAAGAGCCGGCACCGACGTCGGGTCGAAACGATGCGGGTCGGCGACCGCCTGCTGTACTACGTCACCGGCCGGGCCGCGTTCGCCGCCACCGTCACCGTGGCCTCGCCGATGTATGAAGACCACACGCCGATCTGGCGCACCGCGCGGCGAGACGAGGACTACCCGTGGCGCGTCCACATCCGCGCCGACCTCGTGCTCGATGAGGCCGACTGGGTGCCGGCCAAAGAGATCGCGTACCGCCTCGATTACGTGCGCAAGTGGCCGCCCGAGCACTGGACGCTCGCTTTCCAGGGCCACATCCACGCCCTGCCAAGGTCCGACTTCGCAATCATCGAGGATGAGATATCGCGCAGCTCTCGGCGCCGCAACGCGCTCGCCGGCTGATGATTCGCGCCCTGCGCGAGCTGTATCACTTCCACTTCCGCGACGAACGACGGGAGCGGCTGTTCCTTGCCTCGATCGCATTTCTGGTCACTTTCGGGACCGTGCGCGGCCTGACACACATGATCCGGGCCAACATCGGGCCGTTCCACAACGTGACGACTGGGGGGGTTCATATTCACCACCTGGTCTGGGGCATCCTTCTTCTTCTCGTCGTCGCGTATGTCTGGCTGCTGGAAATCGGTGTGGGGTCGAACTGGGTGGCGAGCGCGACCGCGATCGCGTTCGGCATCGGGGCCGCGCTGACCCTCGACGAGTTTGCGCTCTGGCTGAACCTGAGCGACGTTTACTGGGAACGCCAGGGCCGCGAGAGCATCGACGCGGTGCTCATCTTCGGCGGCCTGCTTTCGGTCGGGGTCTGGGGCTGGCCATTCTTCCGTGGTCTGTCGGATCTTGTGCGGCGCCACAAACCCGAGTCCGGCGGTGCTTGATGGGTAGTGGCCATGAATGTCGGAGCGCGCCGCATGACCAGCGTCAGGTCTGATGACGACGCCTTCGAGGCCCTTTTCACAGCCCAATACGCGCGCGTAGTCGGGATCGCGAACCGCGTCCTGGCCGATCCGCACGAGGCCGAGGACGTGGCCCAGGAAGTTTTCATCGACTTCCACCGCCTGCACTCGTCTACGGCCGAGTACGCGCCGGCGTGGCTGCACCGGGCCGCGGCGCACACCTCGCTCAACCGCTTGCGCGGGGCACGGCGCAGGCAGAAGCGCGAGGTGGCGCAGGCGCTGGAGGAGGGCGAGCGCACGCTCGACCCGCAGAAGCAGTTGGAGGTCGACGAGGACCGTCGCCAGGTGCGGCAGGCCCTCGCGCGCTTGGCGCCCAAACCCGCGGCCGCGCTCGCGATGCGCGCCAGCGGGCTCAGCTATGCCGAGGTCGCGCAGGCGCTCGGCGTGGGAATCGGACAGGTTGGAACTTTGTTGAGACGCGCGGAAGCCGCACTGCGCAAGGAGGTCACACGTGGCACATCTAACTGAAGGAACTCTGCGCCGGATGGTCGATGATCCGGACGCGCGCGCGGGAGCCGACAGCGCACATCTCGAGAGCTGCCGGGACTGCCAGGCGCGATTCAAGGTCGTCTCAGACGACGCTCACACGATCGCCGGCCTGCTCGCCGTGCCTCAAGCACGCGTGGACACCAGACGCGCGTTCGCGTACATCATGAGCGCGCGCCCCTCACAGCCCGCGCTGGGTCTGCGCTTCCCGATCTGGCGGTCCGCCGGCCGGCCGGCCTTCGCGCTGGTGGCCGCGATCGTCGCGGTTGCAGTCGTGTTGGTTGCGTTCACGTTCAGCGGCTTCTTCTTCCAGCCGACGACGGTCAAGACCGTCCCGGTTAGCGTGGCCGACGTGCAGGCGCTGGCCCAGCTTGCCGACTACGGCACCTACACCTGGACCAAGCAACCGGACTTCCAGCTCGCCACGAGCGCCGCGGACGCGTCCGCGGTGGCCGGCGGCCTCAAGGCACCCGAAGTCAAGAAGCTGCCCACCGGAGTTTCGAGGAACGTCACCTACGGCGCGATGTCGCTGGCCGTGTTCACTTTCACGTTCAGCGCCGACAAGGCGTCCGCCGCGGCGGCCAGGCAGGGCAAGTCGCTGCCCGCGCTGCCCAAGGGAATCGACGGCGCGACCCTGACCGTCACTGTCGGCCCCGCTGTGGGAGAGGTCTATGGAGACCTGAACCAGCAGGCGACAGGCGGCAGCAGCAATGAGATCAACCTGCCCCAGCTCGTCGTCGCCCGCTCGACATCGCCGACTGTGAAGTCGACGCAGGTCACGGTGTCCCAGCTCGAGAGCTACATCCTCGAGCAGCCAGGCATCACCGACCAGCTCAAGAACGCAATCAAGGCGATCGGTGACCCGAGCCACACGCTGCTGATCCCGATCCCCGTTCAGTACGCCACATCGAAGGACGTGACCGTGCAGGGTGTGCACGGCGTCGCCCTCGGCGACAACACGGGAGTCGGCTCCGCTGTCGTGTGGGTGAAAGGCGGCTCGGTCTACGTCGTCGCCGGCTCGATCAAGCAGTCGGAAGCCATCGATATCGCGAATAACCTGAAATAGCTCGGCCCCGTTAGCCTGACGTGGTGGCTGAGCTAGCCCAAGCAACCACGGCGGCCGCCTCCCCCAAGGCGGCCGCCGGCACGCCCGCCGTCAAAACGGTCGAGCTGACCAAGCGATTCGGTCGCACCGTCGCCCTGGCCGGTCTCTCGATGACCGTGCCGAGGGGCGAGGTGTTCGGGTTTCTCGGTCCCAACGGGGCCGGCAAGACCACGGCGGTGAAGCTGCTGCTCGGCCTGCTGAAGCCGACCTCGGGCGAGGGCTGGCTCCTCGGCAGGCCGGTGGGCGATCTGCTGACCCGGCGCAGGATCGGCTACCTGCCCGAGCTCTTTAGGTATCAGGGCTGGCTGTCCGCCGCGGAGGTCCTGGCACTGCACTGCGAGCTGGCGCCGCTGCCGCGTGCAAGCTGGCAGGACGAGATCCGCAGCGCCCTCGAAACTGTGGGCCTGATCGATCGCGGCAACGATCGCGTCAGCACCTTCTCCAAAGGCATGCAGCAGCGCCTGGGCCTGGGCGCCGCCTTGCTCGGCGAGCCCGAGCTTGTTTTTCTCGACGAGCCGACCTCGGCCCTCGATCCGGTCGGCCGCCACGACGTACGCGAGATAATCCGCGGCCTGGCCGCGCGCGGCACGGCGGTGTTTCTCAACTCGCATTTGCTGAGCGAGGTCGAGCAGGTTTGCGACCGCGTCGCGGTGGTCGACCACGGCCGCGTCATCGCCGAAGGGACCATGGACGACCTGCTGGGCGGCACCGTGGTGCGGGTGCGCGCGAGCGGCCTCTCGCCGGCAAACAAGAACGAGCTCTCGAGCTTCGGACGCATGGACGACGAAGGGGAGCAAATGACGTTCGCCAACCTCAACGCCGACCGCGTGCCCGAGCTGGTGGCCGCGATCGTGTCGATGGGCGGCCGCGTGTATGAAGTCGCGCCGCGCCACCAGACGCTGGAGGACCGATTCCTGCAGCTGCTCGAGGACGAGGAGGAGAAGAGCTAGTGCCGACGGTGCTGGTGATCGCGCGGCTGACGGTTCAGGAGTCCTCTCGGCGCCGGCTGCTGCTCGCGCTGCTGATCCTGACCCTGCTCGTCGTCGGCTTCTCGGCGTGGGGCTTCAACAAGATCACGACCGTGACGCGCAGTGACGGCACTCCGCTGCCGCCCGACCAGGTCAAGCTGATCACCTCACAGCTGCTGATCGTGGTCGTGTTCATGTACAGCGGCGTGCTCGCCCTGAGCGCCGCGGTGGTGGCGGGACCCCTGATCTCGAGCGAAGTGGAGAGTGGATTGCTGCTTGCGATGCTGGCGCGTCCGCTGCGCCGAAGCGAGGTCGTGATCGGCAAGTGGCTCGGCCTGGCCGCGCTGATCGCAGTCTATGCCGCGGGGGCGGGAACGCTCGAGCTCGCGGCTGTGGACTGGGCGACCGGATACCTCCCGCCACACCCGTTCCAGCTGCTCACGTACGTGGCCGCCGACGGCCTCGTGCTGCTGTCGGTAGGTCTGCTGCTCTCGACTCGACTCTCAGGCATCACCGCCGGGGTGATCGCACTGGTCGCATGGTTGATCGGGTGGATCGCCGGCGTCGTCGGCGACATCGGCACCGGCCTGCAGAACCAGGCGCTCCAGAACGTCGGTGTCGTCAGCCACCTTGTCCTGCCCTCCGACGGACTGTGGCGGGGAGCGATCTACGCCATGGAGCCGGACACGCTGATCGCCGCGATGAAAGCGCTCGGAACGGCCGGGCGCGCGAACCCGTTCGCGGCAGTGGATCCGCCACCAGTCGAGTTTCTGGTCTGGGTCGCGGTCTGGTTTGCGCTGGCGCTGGGGCTCAGTGTCGGCAGCTTCCGGACGAGAGAGATCTAGGGGTTCGACCTCGCGGCACCTGCCGCAACCCGAGCCGGCCACACGAACCTCGCCGCCTCCCACGTCAGGCGGGCCGCCGCCCCGACGATGAAGACTGCATTCACGATGTGCAGCGCCGAAAGCGCCTGCGTGTTGGCCACCGCCAGGATGAACTGGATGATCATCAGCACCAAAAGTCCGATGTTTATGCCGGTGATCCTCCACGGCATGCGAGCGGCGAACGCCAGCCCGAGCGCGACCAAAATCGCGATGCCGATCAGGTCACCTACGCCGCGGTGGGCGTCGTACGGCGTCAGGCCGGCAAATGCGAATACACCCCATCCCGCCAGGTAGAGCTGCAAGATGAGCGCTCCGTCGATGATCCCGAGCCAGCCTACGTAAAACATGCGCAAGTAGCGGACCATGTCTACCCCTCCGTATCCGATCTCGCGCGAATTCTAGGCGTTACGAAATCAGGGGTAGAGACCGCGCTCCCGCGTCGCTGCAGCAACCCGCGTCACGGCCTGCACGTACGCGGCCATCCGCATGTCCAGCTTGCGCTCCTCGTGCGTCTTCCAGACCTCCTTAAACGCGCGCGAGAGGATCGCCTTGAGCTTCTGATTCACCTCGTGCTCGGACCAGAAGAACGACTGCAGGTCCTGCACCCACTCGAAATAGGAAACCGTGACACCGCCGGCGTTGGCGAGGATGTCCGGCACCAGGAAAATCCCCCGCTCCCGAAAGATCGCATCTGCCTCGGGCGTCGTCGGACCGTTTGCACCCTCGACGATGAGCTTCGCCTCCACATCACGCGCGTTGCGCGACGTCAGTTGATTGCCGATGGCCGCCGGCACGAGCACGTCGCAGTCGACGGTGAGCAGCTCCTGGTTGCCGATCTCCCGCGCGCCGGGAAATCCCTTCAGCGTCTTCTTTTGGGCGCGGTATTCCAGCACACGCTTGATGGACAGCCCGAGCGGGTTGTAGATCCCGCCGTAATCCTCAGAGACCGCGACCACCGTGCAGCCGGCTTCTTCCAGCAGCTTGGCGCTGACGCTGCCAACGTTGCCGAATCCCTGGACCGCGACCCTCGTCTGGTGCGGAGCGCGGCCGAGGTGCTCCAGCGCCGCCAGGGTGCAGATCATGACGCCGCGTCCCGTCGCCTCCACGCGGCCGGCGGAGCCGCCGACCTCGAGCGGCTTTCCAGTCACCGACGCCGGGACGGAATACCCGACGTGCATCGACAGCGTATCCATGATCCAGGCCATCGTCTGGCCATCGGTGTTCACGTCTGGCGCGGGGATGTCGCGGTCGGCGCCGACCAGGATCGAGATCTCGGTCGCAAACCGGCGCGTCATGTGCTCGAGCTCGTCGAGGGAAAGCTCGCGCGGGTTGACGATCACGCCGCCCTTGGCGCCGCCGAACGGGATGTTGACGACAGCGCACTTCCACGTCATCCACATCGCCAGCGCCTTGACCTCGTTGAGCGACACGTCCGGGTGATAGCGGATGCCCCCCTTCGCCGGCCCGCGGTTGATGTTGTGCTGCACGCGATACCCGGTGAAGATCCGGGTGTGGCCGTCATCCATCTTGACCGGGAAGTGGCAGGTGAACTCCCGCTGCACCTCGCGCAGGACCTCGCGCAGCCAGGGTTCGAGACTGATCAGCTCGGCGGCCTCGTCGAACTGAGCCTGCGCAGTGCGCCATTCGTCGGCTTCAACCACGTGACGCAGCTCGGTCGCGCTCATAGCGGTCCCCGGAAAATCGCCAGGTTTTTTGGGGTTTTCACATCAGGACTGATGATCGCGGATATTCCGCGTCCGGATCGCAGATCACGTTGATGCACGCCGGCAGCCCAGACTTGAACGCCCGGTCGAGTGCGGGGCGGATCTCGTCCGGTCGGTCGACCAGCTCGCCGTAGCCGCCCAGC
Source organism: Candidatus Dormiibacterota bacterium (assembly GCA_035280285.1). Taxonomy (GTDB): domain Bacteria; phylum Chloroflexota; class Dormibacteria; order Dormibacterales; family Dormibacteraceae; genus 40CM-4-65-16. The sequence goes on from DATEGC010000123.1 coordinate 21,166, forward strand.
GCCTCGACCACTTTGTCGTAGCGAGTACGGGTGCCGAGGTCGGCCGCGATCGAAGTCCCCAGCATCCTCTGCATCGGATGCTTCTCAAGCGCCCAGATGCCGTTGTTGCCGACCAGGCACACCACCGGGACGTGGTGCCGCACCATGGTGTCGAACTCGATCGCCGAAAAGCCGAAGGCGCCGTCGCCGGAGAGCAGGATCACCTGGCGGTCTGCCCGGGCGAGCTTGGCTGCCATCGCGTAGCCAGGTCCGGAGCCGAGACAGCCGAACGGGCCCGGGTCGATCCACAGCCCCGGTTTGTCCCGCTCGATCAGCCGGCCGGCGAAGGAGATGAAGTCGCCACCGTCGCCGACGATGATGGCGTCCCTGTCGGCGTACCGATCGACCTCGGCGATCAGCCGCGCTGGATGCACGGGCGAGGAGTCGGACCGGGTCATCGCCTCGTCACTCTTCCGGGCGGCGGCCTCAGTCTGGCGCAAGGTCGCGACCCAGGCGTCGCTGCGCGGGGCGCCGGCGACCGCCGCCGCCAGCTGCTTCAGCGCCAGCCTCAGCTGGCCGAACATCGCCACCTCCGCCGGCCGATGCTTGCGGTGGTCGTCGACGTCGACGTAGATCAGCCGCGCCTCCTCGGCGAAGACCGGGGGCTGGCCGAAGTTCAAGCGAAAGTCAAGAACGACACCCACCAGCACGATCAGGTCGGCGTCGCCCAGCGCCTGACTCCGCGCCCGCGAGAAGAACAGCGGATGTGAAGAGGGAAGCATGCCGCGCGCCATGCCGTTGACGGTCAGCGGGACGTTTGCCACCTCGACCAGATCGCGCAGCTCCTCCTCGGCGCGGGCCCACCAGACTCCTCCGCCGGCGACGACAACCGGTCTCTCCGCGGCTCGAATCAGTCGCGCCGCCTGCTCGACAAGGGCGTGGTCCGGCGGCGGTCCCAGATCGGGCGTCAGGTGTTCGGTCGCCTCGGGCAGGTCCGCGGCACCGAAGAAGACGTCGATCGGGACGTCCATGAACACGGGGCCGGTGCGCCGGCTGAGGGCGGTGCGCACACACTCCGCCGACGTGCTGTATGCGTCCTCGGCGGCGGAAAGCGTGACCGCCTTCTTGGTCAAGCTGCGCACGACCTCGAGGTGGTCCATCTCCTGCAGCGACCCCAGGCCCCATCGCGCCACGGGCGCCCTCCCGCCGATGACGAACAGCGGACTGTCGTTACCCTGGGCCTGGGCCAGCGCTGACGTGGCGTTGGTCACGCCGGGGCCGGCGGTCACGGCAGCCACACCGCACTCGCGCGTGACCTTCGCCCAACCTTCGGCTGCGAAGGCTGCAGTCTGTTCATGACGCGTGTCAACAAGCCGGATGCCGTGCTCCGTGGCCCCCATCAGGATCGGCCAGATGTGGCCGCCGTTGAGTGTGAAGAGGTGGCTGACCCCGGCGCGCTTCAGGGCCAAGGCGATCAGCTCGCCGGCGTTGCCAGAGTCGTTCAATGCGCCATCGCGTACGGCATGACAAGAGTGTTGAAGGCGGCCTGCGGAGGGCCCTCGCGCGCGATGACGATCACGCCTCCACCCGCCTGGAGCTTTTTGCTCAGGTGCTCGACGGCTCCGTTCGCGACCGAGGCCGCATCCATCCCATGCTGGAGCTCGATCACCATAAGACGGGCGAGCCCCAACCGGATGAACGCCTCACCAAGCCCGGTGCCGCAGACGCCGCCGAACCTGTCGTCGACGTAAAAGCCCGCGCCCGGAATGGGCGAGTCGCCAATCCTGCCCGGCAGCTTGCCTTTGATACCGCCCGTGGAAACCGCAACCGCGATGTGGCCGTCGGAATCTCGCGCCACCGCCCCGACAGTGTCCGCTCCCTCGAGCAGCTCCTGGCGCTTGCGATCGGTGATGAAAATCGACGGTTCGGCCATGTCCACTCCATGTTCGCGGGCGAAACGCGACGCGCCGTCGGCCGCCAACAGCACGTGCCGGCCGTCTTGCATGATCTTGACCGCCAGCTCGATCGGATGCCTGACGTCGCGCAGGCACGCCGCCCCGCCCGCGCGGAGCGTGGCGCCCTCCATCACCCCGGCGTCCAGCTCGACCACGCCGTCGCTGTTCAGGCAGGCGCCGATGCCGGCGTTGAGGAGCGGCTCGTCCTCCATGTGGCGCACCGCCGCCACGGCCGCGGCCAGCGCGCCGGCGCCGACCTTCGACCACCCGACGTCCCGGGCACGCTCGACGGCGGCCTGGCGGAAAGCTCGTTCCGCCTCAGGGACGGGGCCGGCGCCTCCGTGAACGATCAGCGCCGGAGGCGACAAAAGCGGTTAGTAGGCCTGGGCCTCTTGCGCTTCCGTCACCATTGCGGGCCAGTTGGTGCGGCGCTCGACGAAACGGCGCTCGGCCACGCGGCGATCAAACGGGAAAAGGACGCGGCGGCCGGCGCCGGCGCGTTCCGGGTCGCGGCGCTCCCCAAAGCGACGATCAATCCCCGATCGGCGGTCGACGCCCGCCCTGCGCTCTGGTCCACGGTCGGTCATGTCCACCCTCGTCTCAACCAACGATGCTATCGCACGGGTCGATCGAGCGCGCCCAGTTTATCGTCGATTCTTCGCTCCGACCGCCGGCGTTCCAGCTCGTCGCCTGGACCCAGGTCGACAAACCGGGCGTAGGCGGCCAGGCGGGGGTGAACCTCCTTGACGCGCAGGAACATCTGCTGGGCCACCCAGCGGTAGTCGGGATGCCCCTGCGGCGTCGTCCGCAGTTCGCACAGGTGGTAGACCTCGCGCAGGTTGGTTCGGAAGTACCAGCGGACGTGGAAAGCGAGGGGCACCAGGTACTGCGCCAGGGCCGGACCAAGGTCGCGCTCGATCTTCCGGTGGACCTCCGCCGTCCCCTCGACTGCGCGCCGGAAGTCCCCGTCCATTCCCAGCTCGACCAGGCCTGGCGGCAGGTCGTAGCCGAGCGCCGTCCCAAGCGACTGCCGCTCCTGCGTGAGCATCCGGTGGCGGTGGAGGTCGCGGTAGGCGGCGAAGTTGGCGACGATCTCGAACGTGTAGGTCGCGTGCTCGAGGGCCCGCGGCGCCCGCTGCCGGCGATTCGCCCTATCGCCCATCAGCGCATCGAGCAATGCGGCCGCGTCAACAGGCTGATCGGCGAGCGGCAGGTTCGAGTACGGGAACAGGGCGGCGGCCACCACCTTCCGTTCAGCATCCGGGTCGGATTCGACCAGCTTTACTGACGGCTCCGCGGCGCCGGCTCTTCCATGCGGGGCCAGCCGCTGGGTGACGACGCGCAGTCTGGCCATGCGATCTGCCGCGGGTCGCCCATACCTGTCGTCCAGCGCCCGGCGAACAAAGGATGGGATGACCAGTGACAGCTCCCGGTGCAGGCTCTCGGCCAGGGCCTGGCACTCGGGCAGTTCGTGCGCAGCCATCTTCGTAATCAGGTACTCGAAGGCGCGGCCATTGCCGAACAGGCCGAGGTTCGTCAGCGTCCCGGCCGGAAGCAGCCCGCGCAGCAGGTCGAGAGCTTTGGCGCGGGTCGCCGCCTTCCACGCCCGGTCAGTCTCCCCGTCCTCCTGCGGAAAGCGCTCGCGGATCGCCAGCGTGGCCGGCTCGACCAGCCTGCCGTACGCCTCGAAGAGCGTGTCCGCCGCCGGTTCGTAGTCGGGATGGGCCAGCTCGGCGCCGCGGTAATAGAGACCCCGGCCATCGGCTCCACGCCGATCGAAGCGTACGTAGCGGGTCGACTTCTCCAGGGGTGAGATTCCGATCCGGCTGTCCTCGAGCGCCTTCGCAGCTAGCGTGGAGGCTTGCTCGACTGCGACGTGTGCACCCGCCAGCTCGGCCACCGAGTCGTCGCCGTATCCGACCAGGACGCGCTCGTAAAACTCCTCGGCTCGGCGGACGGCGACCATGTCGTCGTCTGCGGGCGGCCCGCCGGCGAGGCGGTCGAAACCCGAGTCGGGCTCGTTGATGAACTCGTCAAGCAGGACCCGGCGCAGGCTCTTCTCGGTCCGGGAATAGCGGGAGAACAGCGCCCCCTTGACCACTTCGGGCAAATTGCGGAGCGCAAAGACAGGTCGGTCGAGGTTTGTGAAATACCGTGAGAGGAGCGCTGATTCCTCGGGGCTGAACTCGAGCGGCACGTCCATATTCTCCCGCTCCCTAGATCTTGTGTCGCTCGGGCCGCTCTCCACAGCCTGTGGGCGACGACAAATCAGTTGTCCCCGGGTTCTCCCCAGGTCTGTTAAAAACCGACTGCGAAATGGCCACCTCCGAAATAGATTGGGAAGCGCGCTGGAAAGAAATCGTCGCGGACCGGGCCAGCCTTGCCTCCGGCCATGCCGACTCCGGGTACTGGGATCGCCGCTCGCAAAGCTACGCCCGCTCCACGCAATCCCGCGTCGACGAATTCCTGCGCGTGCTCGAACCCTATCTCTCGCCGCGCAAGACCATGATCGACGTCGGAGCGGGCGCCGGGCGTCACGCCACGCCGCTCGCGGAGCGGCTCGAATGGGTCACGGCGATCGAGCCGTCGGAAGGCATGCGGTCTCTCATCCCGCCGCGCGACAACATGACTGTGATCGCCAGCACCTGGGAGGACGCCGAGGTCGCGCCCGCCGACCTTGTCATCTGCAGCCACGTCATGTACGGAGTCGCCGACCCGGTGCCGTTTATCGACAAGCTGCAGCGCTCTGCCCGCGAGCGCGTGGTCGTGATGATGCGAGAGAGCGAGCTGCCTCATCCCGCGGCCGAGCTGCGGCGCAGGATCGTGGGCGACACAGGACCGCGATTGCCTCGATTCAGCGAGCTGTTCATGCTGCTGGTCCAGATGGGCATCGCGCCGGACGTCGCCTTCATTCGTTATCCGGTTTCGACGCGCTACGCGAACATGGAGGAGGCGGTGATCGACAGCTGCGCCCTGTTCGGCGAGGGTTGGGACGACGCCACGGGACGCGCAGGCCTGGAGCAGATCCTTCGCCGCGACGGCGATGAGCTCGTCTTCGATGGAGGCGTCGTACTGTCGGGAGTCGCGCATTGGCAACCACAGGCGAGCTGACGATCCGGCCGGTACGGCCGGCCGACGAGGACCGCATCGTCGAGATCACGCGCGAGGTGTGGGAGGGTCGCGACTACATCCCGCGGGTGTTCGATCACTGGGTTTCCGATGCCGGTGCCGAGTTCCAAGCGGCGGAGATCGAAGGCGTTGTCGTCGGCATTCAACGCCTCCGTCCGTACGCGCCGGGCCTAATCTGGTACGAGGGGCTGCGGGTGGCAGCCGCCCACCGCCGGCAGGGCATCGCCCGTGCGATGCTCGCGGGCGCGATCGCGGAAGCTCGCGAGCAGGGATTCCACGAGATGCGCCTCGCTACGCGCGACGCACCCGCAATTCAACTGTTCGAGGCAGAGGGCTTCAAGCGCCTGGTCGAGATGAAGTGGTGGCGCGGCCTGCGTGTGGAGGGCGGAGAGCCGGCCCGGATGCCAGGCGCGGGCGAGGCTAAGAAGCTGTGGGCCTTTGTGGCTTCGAGCCCGGGCATCCAGCTCTATGCGGGGATCTGTCCTGACATGAACGGCGCGCGCGACCTCAACCCAGAGGAACTCGCGCGCCTGGCGGACACCGGCTTGATTCGCGTCGGTCCGGGAGGTCGCGCGGTGGCGCTGCTGCGCGAGCCGTGGGGCCAGAACATCGCCGTCGCTTTGGTCGCCGGTGTCGGCGGCGTGTTGCGCGAGTTGCTGATGGCGCTCCGCTACGAGGCGGATGCGGACGGCCTCAGGCACGTGACCATCAGCCTTCCGCTAGGACACCCCGCCGAAGATGACCTTCGAGCCAGCGGATACGATTTCGTCGATGTCGAAAGCAACGCCTACATATACGCTCTGAAGCTCTGATTTGATCCGTCGCTACGTAATTCTCGGCAACGGCATCGCCGGCCAGACGTGCGCGGAGGACCTGCGCAAGGCAGACCCGGACGCGTCGATCGTGATCGTCGCGGCCGAGCGGCACCCTCTGTACAACCGGGTCGCTCTGCCTCGCTACCTGCGCGGGCAGGTCCGGCGCGAGAAAGTGTTCATGCGCAGCATCGCGGACTATGCGAAGCAGAACATCGAGATCCATTTCGAAACGTGGGCGACCGACATCGACCTGAAGGACAGGGTCGTGCACACCAATCGCGGCCAGGAGCTGAAGTACGACGCGATCCTCATCGCGACCGGCGGCCGGCCCAAGCCTCCGCCGTGGCCTGGCGCCGTTGACGTCACCGCGTGTCTGGGCTTTCAGACCCTCGACGACACGGACGCGATCATCGAGAAGGCCGACCGGTCTGAGCGCGTGCTCGTCATGGGCGGCAGCTTCATCGGCTACGAGCTGGCCGAGGGCGTGAGCTTTCGCCGCAGGGCGAACGTCACCTGGATCATGCGCGGACCCTGGTTTCTTCGGTACGTGCTGGATGAACAAGGCGGACAGCTGTGCAGGCAGCTCGGCGAGGAGCAGGGCGTCCAGTTCATCACCTCCGACGAGGTGCAGAAGTTCAGCCGCAACAACGGAAGGTTCATCGCGGAGACAGTCAACGGGCACAAGGTCGAGTTCGACCTGCTGACCTACGGAGTCGGCCTCGACTACTACACCGAGCCCGTCCACGAAGGGATCGAGCTCAAGAACGGAATCATGACCGACGCGAAGCTGCGCACCTCAGCACCCGACGCGTACGCCGCGGGCGACATCGCCGTCTTCTACGACCTGATGGTGGAACGCCACAACCAGATGGGCACGTGGGACAACGCGGAGGCGCACGGCAAGGTCGCGGCGCGCAACATGGCCGGCGCGGACGAGGACTTCTTCGACGTGCCGACGTATACGACCACGATGTTTGGGTCGACGCTTGCCGTGATGGGCGTGACGCCTGACGTGCAGCCGGGGCTCGAGTCGGTCCGCACGTTCAGCTTCGAGGAGAAGTTCTATCGCAAGCTCTTCTTCAAGGCGGACCGGCTCGTCGGCGGGATCATGATCGGCCCACCGAAGGGTCGCAAGAAGCTGATCGAGATCATGCGCTCGCGGCAGAAGATCGAGCGCCCCAAGCAAGAGCTGCTCGACCCCGCGAACCTGAAGGACTAGAGCAGCCCTGTTTTGCGTATCGTTTGCCGAAGACAAATGGCTTTCGCCCTCAGCGAAAACGCCCAGGCGATTCGCACCGCGCTCGGCTCGGTGCTGCGCACCCGCCGCGAGGCCGCTCGCCGCACCCTGAGCGAGATCGCGGCCGAGGCCGGTCTGTCGCCCGCCCACCTCTCTGAGGTCGAGCGCGGACGCACGGAGATCTCAACCGAGCGCCTGGTCGCCGTCGCGCACGCTCTCGGCATCCGACCCGCCGAGATCTACGCCGACCTGGCGCGCACGCTCGGCGCCGAGCCCGAGCAGCGAACTTGGCCGGAGGACCCGCCGGTCAAGCTGCGCCTGGCGACCGCGTCGCTCCCGCTCGAGGCTCTGCGCAGCGTCGCCGACTTCAGCGCTTACCTGGCCATGGCGAACCCACCGCCCAAACCAAAAGACCGCATTGGTTTTCAACCCAGGAGGTAGCCAGATGCATCTGATCCCGACCGTGATCACCAACGACGGGCGCGGCGAACGCGCCTACGACGTCTACTCGCGCCTGCTGAAAGACGGAGTGGTTTTTGTCCGCGGTGTCATCGACGACGACACGGCCAGCACGGTCACGGCGCAACTGCTGTTCCTGGAGAACGAGGCGCCCGAGCGCGACATCCAGGTCTACATCAACAGCCCCGGCGGCTCGCTGACGGCCGCGCTGTCGATCTACGACGCGATGCAGTACGTAGGGCCCAAGGTCGCCACTCTGTGCACCGGGATGGCCGCGAGCGGCGGGTCGATCCTCCTCGCCGGGGGAGCAGAGGGCATGCGGATGTCGCTGCCGCACGCGCAGATTCTCATTCACCAGCCGTTCACGCAGGGAATCCAGGGCCAGGCGTCCGACATCCAGATCCACGCCCAGGAGATCCTCCGCCAGCGTGAGCAGATCGCGCGCATCTACGCCAAGCACTGCAAGCGCCAGCTCGAGGATGTGGAGCGCGCGATGGAGCGCGACTTCTTCATGACGCCCGAGCAAGCGAAGGAATGGGGCTTGATCGACCTGATCGTGGAAAGGAATCCACACGTGGTGACGCCCGCGGCAACGTGAGGATCGTGGTCCTTGGCGGGACGCGGTTCATCGGCCGCGCGACAGTCGAGGAGCTGGCCGGCGTGGGTCATCAACTGCTGATCGTTCACCGCGGCCAGCTCGAGCCCGACGACCTCCCGCGGATTCCCCATCTGCACTGCGATCGGGCCGAGCTGGTCTCACACCGGGATCGGCTCGAGGCGTTCGGGGCCGAGGCGGTCGTCGACTGCCGCGCCCTGACCCGCGCCGATGCGGAGATCGCGCTGCATGCGTTGCCCAACGTCGAACGGTGGATCGTGATCTCGAGCGTCGACGTGTACCGTGCTTTCGGCGCGTTGAACGACGATCGGGAGACCGACGCTGTGCCGCTCGATGAGGATTCGCCTGTCAGGTCGGAGCGGTATCCGTATCGCGGCAAGCTGCCCGACCGCGACGATTACGACAAGCTGGACGTGGAAGAGGTGTACCTGCACGGTGGCGCGACCGTCTTTCGGCTGCCGATGGTCTACGGCGAGCGCGACTACCAGCGCCGCGAGGAGTTCATCTTGCGGCGCGTACGCGCCGGCCGAAAGCGGATCCCGTTCGGCGAGGGCTCGTGGCTGACATGTCGCGTCTACGTTCGCGACGTCGGCCGCGCGGTGACGCTCTCGCTCGAGCATCCAGAGGCGACCGGGGTCATGAACATCTGCGAGGACCGCACCTACTCGGTCCGGATGTGGTCGCGCATGATTCTCGACGCGGCCGGCTCGGACGCAGAGCTGGTGCGGGTCGGGGACGAGCTCTTGCCCGAAGACCTCAAGGAAACCGGCACGCTGAGCCAGCACATCGCTGCTACCTCACGCAAAGCGCGGACGCGGCTCGGCTGGACCACGTCAGATCCGTTCGAGACGTTGCGGACCACCGTCCGCTGGCATCTCGCGCATCCGCCGGCCGATCCCGGTGAGGATTTTGCGGCAGACGATCGCGCTCTAGCGTCCGTCTAGTCTTAACTCACATGTCGCGTCGTTTTCGGCCGTTCGACCCCTTCGAGCGCCAGGGTCCGTTCGACGCGCGCAGAGAGGTCAGGATGCCGCAGATCCCGCGGCGCTTCTGGGGCGGCGTCGCGCTGTTCGCCCTTGCGGTGCTGGTCTTCATCGCGGCGAGCCCGATCGTGTCGTTCTTCACCGAGCTGCAGTGGTACGACGCGCTCGGATTGCGCGACGTGTACACGACACGCCTTGTCCTGCAGTGGTCGCTCGCGCTGGGCAGCTTCGTGCTTGCGTTCGCGTACCTCGCGGTCAACGTACTCATCGCTCTGAGGGTCCGCGCCGGCCCGGGCCTGCGCGCGGTCGGCATCCAGCGTTCGGTGCTGCGCAGCACCGCGGGCTGGTTGAGCCTAGGCGCGGCAGCGGCGATCGCGGCCATCATGGCCGCCGGCGCCGGTTCCCAGTGGCAGTCGTTGGCCCTGTTCCAGCACTCGACGCCGACCGGCACGACCGATCCGGTGCTCGGCCAGGACATTTCCTTTTATCTGCTGACCCTCCCCTTCCTCCGCGCCGCGGCCAACTGGTCGCTGGGCCTCGACTTCCTGGCCGTGCTGCTGATCGGCGGCATCTATTCGTGGCGGGGCGACAGCTTCGACTTTCGGCCGACGCCGCGCGCCCTGACTCACCTGTCGGTGCTGATCGCCGCGTTCGCGGTGACGCTCTCGGTTTCCGCCTGGCTCGGCCGGTACGACCTGCTGTACGCACATAACAGCACCGTGGTCTGGGGTGCCGCGTACACCGACGTCAACGCGCGCCTACCCCTGTTCACGTTCCAGGCAGGCGCGGGGATCGTCCTGGCCGCCGCGGTGCTGGCCAACGCGTGGCTGCGGCGCCTGTGGATCCCGGTCGCCGCGGTGGTGGCGTGGATCGCGCTCTCGATCCTCAGTCAGGTCTACCCCGCGATTGTGCAAGGCGTGTCAGCGACGCCTAACGCGGGCACGTACGAGCTGCCCTACATCGCGCGGGAGATCGCGTACACGCGGCGAGCGTATGGCCTGTCCGACGTGAAAGGAAGCACGAGCTTCACCGGCGACCAGCCACTCACGGCGCAGGATGTGCAGAACGACCGGGTCACCGTCAACAACCTGCGCCTGTGGGACTACGGACCGCTCAAAGACACCTACCAGCAGCAGCAGGCGATCCGTACTTACTACAGCTTCTACGACATCGACCTCGACCGCTACTCCATCAACAGCCAGTACCAGCAGCTGGAGATCAGCGCGCGCGAGTTCGATTACACCCGGCTCCCGCCGTCCTCTCAGAACTGGTTCAACCAGCGCCTCACTTACACGCACGGGTACGGCGCCGCCGCCAGCCCCGTCAACGCCGTGATCGGGGAAGGCCTGCCCGACTACGTGGTGCAGGACCTGCCGCCGACGGGATCCATCAAGGTCACGCAGCCCGCGATCTATTTCGGCGAGATGAACCCGCCCAACGGCGACTGGTGCCTGGCGCCCTCGAGCACGCACGAGTTCGATTACGCACAAGGCAGTCAGGACGTCTTCACCAGCTACTCGGGCAAGCAAGGCGTGCCGATGAACAGCGTCAACCGCGCGCTGTGGTCCTTGAAGCTGAGCGACTTCAGTCTTCTGGTGTCGGGGCAGGTCACCGACAAGACGCTGATGCTGTACAGGCGCAACATCCGCGACCGAGTGCAGGAGATCGCACCGTTCCTCACCTTCGACCGCGACCCGTACCTGGTGATCGTCGAGGGCCGCATGTACTGGATCATGGACGCGTACACGACGGCGTCGACGTACCCGTACTCGCAGACGCAGACGTTTCAGGACAGCGACATCAACTACATCCGCAACTCGGTCAAGGTGGTGATCGACGCGTACGAAGGCCTGCCTGTCTTTTACATCGCGGACCCGAAGGACCCGCTGATCAAGGCCTACTCGGCGACGTTCCCATCGATGTTCCAGCCCATCGACGTCATGCCCGCCGGCATTCGTGCCCACGTCCGCGTGCCCGAAGACCTCTTCAGCATCCAGGTCGCGACCTATGCCACATATCACATGAGCGACCCCAAGGTCTTCTTTGCACGGGAGGACGTGTGGGACGTGCCAACCGCCCAGACCTCACCCGGCAGCTCGCCGACGCCCGTCCAGCCGTACTACGTGCTGTTCCGCCTGCCGGGCGAGCAGAACCCGGAGTTCCTGCTCATCATGCCCTTCACCCCCCACAACAAGACCAACCTGGTGTCCTGGTTGGCTGCGCGCAACGACGGCGCCAACTACGGCCAGTACGTTTCCTATCTCCTGCCCAAGGACAAGGTGATCTTCGGTCCGCAGCAGGTCGCGAGTCGTATCAACCAAGACCCGACCATCTCGCGCGACTTCACCCTGCTCCACAGCACCGGGTCGCAGGTCCAGCAGGGCAACCTGCTGGTGGTGCCGATCGGAAACTCGTTCCTGTATTTCGAGCCGGTGTACCTGCGCGCCACCACCGCGACTGGAATCCCCGAACTGAAGAAGGTCATCCTGGCCGACCAGACCAACGTGGTCTATGCCGACACGCTGCAGCAGGCGATCCAGCAGCTCGTCGGCACCTCGACCGCCCCGCCGCCCAACCAGCCACCGCCTACCATCACGCCGGCGGTGCTGGCCCAGATCGCCGACCTGATCGCGCAGGCGAATCAGCATTACAAGGCCGCCTACGACGCGCTTAAGCGAGGCGACTTCACGACCTACGCCAGCGAGATGGCGACGGTGGGCAAGATCCTGGAGCAGCTGCAGACGCTGACGGGAACGGTGTCCAGCTCGGCGCCGAAACCTTCACCCAGTCCGTAAGGGAACAAAGAGCACCGGAAAGAGCGACCGGTACAGGATCTCCGCACCCTGACGCAAGTAGACGCGCAGGTCTTGTGGCTCGTGAGGAGACACCGAGACCGGAATGACCATCCGCCCCCTGTCGGCGAGCTGGTCGAATAGCGCCTGCGGCACGTCCCTCGCCGCCGCCGCGACCAGGACCACGTCGTATGGCGCCTCGGCGGACCAGCCGAGGCTTCCGTCGCCCACCGCCACCTCGACGTTGTCGAAGCCGAGCCGGCGCAATGTCTCGGACGCGTGCTCGGCCAGGGCGGGCTCGCGCTCGATGGTCACGACCTTGCGGCACAGCCTGCTCAGCACCGCGGCCGCGTAGCCCGAGCCGGTGCCGACCTCCAGCGCAATCTCGTCGGGCTGCGGCGACGCGGCCTGGATCATCAAAGCCACCACGAGCGGTTGGGAGATGGTCTGGCCGCACTCGATGGCAAGGGCGCGATCCTCGTACGCGTGGCGGCGCATGCGAGGGGAGAGAAACTCTTCGCGCGGGACGCTCGCCATGGCCTGGAGCACGCGTTCATCCGTCACGCCATGAGGACGCAGTTGCTCGGCGACCATTCGCTGCGCGGGAGTGCCCATCCGTGGAGCCTCAATCGTGAGAGTACAATCGGCGAGGTCTCATTGGCGTCGTCGCTCAATCCTTCGATCCCGCAGAAATGGCGCCGCCCGGTAAGGCAACGCTCGCGCCTGGTCAGGCGCACGGGTCCGGCTCACTCCCGCGTGGAGTTCGCGCACCACTCCGAGCAGGAGTTTGCGCGCTTCCTCGACTACTACCGGATCCGCTGGCAGTACGAGCCGGTGTCGTTCCCGATCGCCTGGGAAGGCACGCGCGTGGCAGAGATGTTCACGCCCGACTTCTACCTGCCCGAGCACGACCTCTATATCGAGCTGACGACGATGAAGCAGTCGCTGGTCACACCAAAGAACCGCAAGCTGCGCCTCCTGCGCGAGCTGTACCCGGAGCTGAATGTCCGACTGCTGTACCGCAAGGACTACCAGCAGCTGCTCGCCAAAGCCGGGTACGGGGCGCTGGAGGTGCAGCACCTGCGCAAGCAGGACATCGGCGAGATCCTCATCTCGCCCGTTGAGCTGGAAACAAGGATCCGCGCCCTCGGCCGCAAGATCTCGCGCGACTACCACGGTCAGTCGCTAGTGCTGGTTGGGGTGCTCAAGGGCGTGACCTTTTTCCTGGCTGACCTGGCCCGCCAGATCAAGGCGCCGTTCGTGATCGACTACCTCGACCTGCATCGTTTTGCCGGCGCACAGCCGCAAGACCGCGTCCGCATCGCTCGCGACATCGACTACCCGATCGAAGGCCGCCACGTGCTGCTGGTCGAGGACATCGTCAATACCGGGCTCACCCTCGACTATGTGCTCTCTGAGCTGCGCCGCCGGCAGCCGGCATCCCTGGAGGTGGTGACCTTGCTCGACCGCCCCCTGCGCCGGCTGGTCACCGTCCCGGTGCGCTACGTCGGGTTCCAGATCCCCAACGACTACGCGGTCGGCTATGGGCTCGACTACCGCGAGCTCTATCGCAACCTGCCGTTCATCTGCACCCTCCGGGCGAGCGTCTACGACCTGCCGGCACCACAAGCCTGAGCGACAGGGTCTCGCGTCTCGTGGCCTGGATGGCCGCCCAGGACTTCGACGGCCTGGCGGCGACCGGATTGTTAAAGGATGTGGAAGCGATCGTGGTCGGCGCCTACCGTTCGCTCCATCCCGGGGCGTCGCTGCCTGACGTCTACCACTGGCTCCATTACGAGGATCCGGACCCGGTGGCGCGCCTGGCGGACGGGGTCAGGAGGTTGAGGAAAGCAGGTGCGCGTTTCGAAGCGAAAGCTGTGGACAAAGCCTGCGCAAAGGCTTCGAAATCAGGGCTTTTGAATTAGACGGCCCGTGTGGAGGTTCTGGGGAAAAGTAATGCCCCAAGAGACCTTCCTGTTTACCCTGAAGTCCCCTATGCGTTTTTCGGTTTCCAGCCCCCGGATTGCTCCGGACCTTCCACCTACTCGACGTTCGGTATCCTCAGGTTTACCGTACTCAGCCGCTTGGGGCGACGCGAAAGTTAACAGGGGCCTAAGACCACGTCAACAAACAAAAAAATCGCATCGCCAGGCAAATGATGGTGGCTTGACACAGGCACGCAGGAATCGCTAGAGGAGCTGCAATAAAAATGCGAGAGGCAGTCATCGTCGACGCCGTCCGGACCCCCATCGGCCGTCGCAACGGAAAGCTCAAAGACATCCATCCGGTCGTTCTCGGGTCGCTGGTCCTCAAAGAAGTCGTTCACCGCGCGGGCATCGAGCCGCAGCAGGTCGGCGACGTCGTCTTTGGCTGCGTCGGCCAGGCGGGCGAGCAGAGCCTCAACATCGGGCGCAACGCGTGGCTCACCGCGGGCTTTCCCGTGACGACGCCCGCCACCACCGTCGACCGCCAGTGCGGGTCGAGCCAGCAGGCGCTCCACTTCGCGGCCAACCTGATCCAGGCAGGCGTGTGTGACATCACGATCGCCGGCGGCGTCGAGTCGATGACGCGCGTCCCGATGGGCTCGAACGCAATGCAGCCGGGCACGCCGTTCCCGCCCGAGCTGCTCGAGCTCTACGACCTGGTGCCTCAGGGGATCTCGGCGGAGCTCATCGCACGCAAGTACGGAATCTCGCGCAAGGCCATGGACGAGTTCAGCGTGGAAAGCCACCACCGCGCGCATGAGGCGACCGTGAAGGGCTACATGAGGTCGCAGATCATGCCGGTCGACCTCTCCAACGGTCAGCCCGAGATCTTCAGCAACGACGAAGGCATCCGCGCCAACTCGACCTACGAGGCCACGTCGGCCCTGCAGCCCGCGTTCAACCCCGAGCATTCGATCACGGCTGGCAACTCGAGTCAGATCTCCGACGGCGCCGCCGCGGTGCTCTTGATGTCGCTCGAC
>DATEGC010000124.1:0-4132 GCA_035280285.1 Candidatus Dormiibacterota bacterium
GTGCGACTTCGATGCTGGGCGTCACGCTCGGCACCGGAGTTGGAGGAGGCTTGATTCTCGGCGGACAGCTCTACCTCGGCCACAGCGGATCCGCCGGCGAGTTCGGCCACCAGACGATCCTGCCCGACGGCCCGCGCTGCAACTGCGGAAACCTCGGCTGCCTCGAGGCAGTCGCGCGAGCGGACGCGATCGCAACCGCGTGCGGCCAACCCAGCGCGGAAGCGGCGGTGGCGGCCGCGAGAGCCGGAGACCTGCGCGCCCAGGAAGGACTGATCGACGCCGGTCGTTATCTCGGCATCGGCGCGGCGAACGTCATCGTCCTCCTCGGCGTCGACCGTGTCGTCGTCGGCGGCGGGGTGGCGGCTGCAGGCGACCTGCTGCTCGACCCGATGCGCAAGGAGCTAGTGGCTCGAGTCCATGTCTCTGACATCGCGCGTGTGTCCGTCGTGGGTGGCGAACTCGGTGTGTGGGCCGGCGCAATCGGGGCGGCCCTCTTTGGGGCCGAGCCTCATGCGTCCGACTTGCATTTTGTCTAGATAGCTATACATTTAGAGGGATGGCGCTCGTGGACCCATCCGGAGCCGACACCTTCACGCCGCGCTACCGTGAGATCGAGCAGGCGATGCGGCAGCGGCTGGCCAAGCTCAAGCCCGGTGCGGAGCTGCCGTCCGACGCCGAACTGTGCGAGGAGTTCAGCGTGAGCCGCATGACCGCGCGTCACGCCATGAATCGCCTCGTCCAGGAAGGGCTGCTGCTGCGCGCACGCGGCCGCGGCACGTTCGTGGCCGAGCCCCCTACACACCGCCGTGCGAACGCCCTGCTCAGTTTCTCGAACGAGATGCGTCGGCAGGGCCGGGTCCCGACCTCGCGTATCCTGGGCCGCGCCCTGCGCGCACCGACGCGAGAGGAGTCGGCCCGACTGGCGCTGAGGGACGGCGAGAGGGTGCTGTGGCTGAAGCGGCTCAGGCTTGCCGATGGCGAGCCGGTCGCGATCGAGTCGGCGCGGCTCAACCGGCGCACGGCGGAAGCGGTGCTGGCTGCGTCCCTGGAAAGGGATTCGCTGCACGCCGTGCTTGTGAGGGCGGGGATTCCTCCCACCAAGGGGCGAGCCACGATACGCTCCGAGGCGGCGACCGCCGACGACGCACGGTGGCTGAAGATGCGCAAGGGCGATCCCATGCTGGTCGAGCGCCGGGTGATCGTCGACGACCGGGGCAGGCCGCTCGAGTTCACCGAGTCTCGATACCCGGCCGACCGCTACGCCCTCGACGTTGATTTCGTCGTCGAGTGAGGAAAGGTGAATGAGTGAATTCTTCGACCGGCTGACGTACGCGGACGTGGCCAAAGCAATCGACCACTCGCTGCTGAAGCCGGAGCTGGATGACGGTTTCATCACCGATGGCTGCAGGCTCGCCGCGCGCTACGACGTCGCCTCCGTGTGCGTGCGGCCCCGTGACGTGGAACGCGCGCGCGACCTACTCGCCGGCACGACGGTGGCCGTCGGAACCGTGGTCGGTTTTCCGCACGGCAGCACGCGCACCGAAACAAAGGTGTTCGAAGCCCGCCTGGCGCTGCAGAACGGCGCGCGCGAGCTCGACATGGTCATCGACATCGGAGCTCTAATCTCGGGCCGCGACGCTTATGTGCAGGACCAGATCGCTGAGATCGTCGATGTAGCGCACGCTGAAGGAGCGCTGGTCAAGGTCATCCTCGAAAACGCCTACCTGTCCGACGAGCAGAAGGTCCGCGGCTGCCATCTCGTCGAGGCGGCGGGCGCGGACTTTGTCAAGACGTCGACAGGATTTGCGCCCAGCGGGGCCACGATCGAGGACCTCGAGCTGATGCGGCGCTCTGTCTCGCCGCGGGTTGGCATCAAGGCCGCGCACGGGATTCGGACGCTGGACGCCCTGCTCGAGGTGCTGGAGATCGGGGTGACCCGCGTGGGGGCGACGCAAACGGCGGCGATGCTCGACGAGTTCAAGGCCCGCAAAGCTGATTCTGGCGCCACGGTGAAGGTTCGCTGATGACCCGAACAGTTCGCATCGGCATGCTCGGCTCGGGCTTCGTGGCCGACTTCTACATGGACGGACTACGCGATGTGCCGGACGCCGAGGTCGTCGCCAACTACTCGCGTTCCGAGGAGCGGGCCGCTGATTTCGGCCGGCGCCATGGCGTGGCGCGCCAGTACACGAGCATCGAAGAGCTTTGCGGCGACCGCGAGGTCGAGCTCGTCGTGATCGGTCTGCCCAACCACCTCCACCTTCCGGCTGCCAGGGCCGCGACAACGGCGCGCAAGGCGATGGTCTGCACCAAGCCGCTCGCCCGAAACTCGCGGGAGGCAGCCGAGATGGTCCACCTCGCACGCGATGCAGGTGTCATGCACGGCTACGCGGAGACCGAGGTCTTTTCGCCGGACGTGATGCGTGCGCGCGAGATGATCGAGAGCGGAGCGATCGGCGACCTGTTGACGGTGCGCGCGCGAGAGGCACACTCCGGCCCCCACGCGCAGCACTTCTGGGACGCCGAGACGGCCGGTGGCGGCGCCCTGCTCGACATGGGCTGCCACACGATCGAGGCCGCGCGCTACTTCTTCGGCAAAGAGAACCGGATCAAGGACGTCTTCGCCTGGGGCGCGACGATGATGCACAACGAGCGCACCACAGGCGAGGACAACGCGGTTCTCTTGCTGCGCCTGGAAGACGGCCGCACCTCTTTGACCGAAGCTTCGTGGACCGCGAAAGGCGGCATGGAGCTGCGCAACGAGGTGTACGGCACGATGGGCCGCATCGTCACCGACACCAGCTCGACGCGCGTGCGCGCGTTCATCCAGAAATCCGCCGGCTATCTGATGGAAAAGGCCGACGCTGACGTGGGCTGGGTGTTCCCCATCCCCGACGAGGCACGGGTGTACGGCTACCAGGAGGAGATGCGCCACTTCGTCGAATGCTTCGCCAACGGCGAGCAGCCTCGTGAGGACTTCGTCGACGGCTACATCGTCAACTGCGTCCTCGACGCGGCATACAGGTCGATGAAGACCGGCCACTGGGAGGCAGTCCACATCGACCCGAAGGTGACGGGCTGAGGATGGCGACCTCGGTGGGATGGATCGACTCTGGCATCGCGCTCCTGCAGCGGGTGCACGACACGCAGGCTGACGCGATCGAGCGCGCGAGCATCGTCTGCGCGGAGGCGATCGCCGGCGGCGGACTGGTCCACACGTTCGGCACCGGCCACTCGCGCATCCCGGTGGAGGAGATGTTCCCTCGCTACGGCTCGTACCCGGGCTTTCATCCAATCGTCGAACTGTCGATGACGTTCCACACACAGGTGGTCGGCGCGAACGGGCAGCGCCAGGCGATGTTCATCGAGCGCATACCAGGCCTGGCCGAAGTGATCCTTTCCAACTTCCGGCTTGGTCCGCCCGACGCGATGCTGATCTTCTCGGCGAGCGGTCTCGGCGCCGTGGTGGTGGAGATGGCCGGCGGCGCCCGCAGGCGCGGACTGCCGGTGATCGCGGTCACATCCGTTGCGCAGTCGAAGGCGGGCGACGTCGAAGAAGGGGTCGGCGCCCGCCTGATGGACGAGGCGGACATCGTGATCGATCTCTGCACGCCGGCCGGGGACGCGCTGTGCCGCCTGGAGGGTTTGCCCGAGACCCCCATCGGACCGGGCTCCACGCTGGCAGCGGTGGCGGTGGCCAATTCGATCAAGGTGTGTACGGCAGAGCTGCTGGTGGCGAAGGGCAAGCTCCCGCCAGTGATCACGAGCGCGACCGAGGTCGGGCGGCGGCGGTCCGACGAGCTCTTCGAAGCCGCATATCGAGAGCATGCGCGCCGAGCAGCGCGCAGCCTCGCAACTTGACAGGAGGTGACGACAGAGAGCATTTGGGGAGCGAGGAAGTGACTCGGGCCCACCCGGGCCGCATGGAAAAGGAGGATGTCTATGACGAGTCATGAACGGCCACTGAAGGCCGGGCGGCTGGCGGCGGCTTTGATGGTCGCTGCGTTCGTCCTGGTCGCATGTGGCAACCAGTCGGGTGGTGGCGGCACCACCAAGTACGTCGTCGGCGTATCCAACACGCTCCAGGGCAACGGCTGGCGCGAGGAGATGATCTGCTCCATCAAGGCCCAGG
>DATEGC010000125.1:0-5978 GCA_035280285.1 Candidatus Dormiibacterota bacterium
CCGCATCGCCGAAGGTGCCGCAATGATCCGGACCAAAGGCGAGGCCGGCACCGGCAACGTCGTCGAGGCCGTCCGCCACGCGCGCGCGGTCAATGCGGGCATTCGCAAGCTGCAGGGCATGAACCACGCCGAGCTTGTGCACGAGGCCAAGCAGATTGGCGCCCCAGTCGACGTGCTGGCCGAATGTCAGAAGCTGGGCCGTTTGCCCGTGGTCAACTTCGCTGCCGGGGGCATCGCCACGCCCGCCGACGCGGCGCTGATGATGCAGCTGGGAGTGGACGGACTTTTTGTCGGGTCGGGCATCTTCAAGTCCGAGGACCCCTTGAAGCGTGCCAAGGCGATCGTCGCGGCCACGACCTATTACGACAAGCCAGAGGTGCTGGCCGAGGTTTCCGCGGGGCTGGGCAAGGCAATGCACGGCCTCGAGATCCCGAGCATCCCCAAGGACGAGCTGCTCGCTGCCCGAGGCTGGTAACTATCTGGTGCGCCCTGCGCGCCCGCCGGCGAAACCCCTCATCGGGGTCCTCGCGATGCAGGGTGATTTCGCCGAGCACGTCCGGGCGCTGGAAGCGGCTGGCGGGCGCACGCGTCTGGTAAGGGCGCGCGAAGACCTCGACGACCTGGACGGCATCGTCATTCCCGGCGGCGAGAGCACGACGATGACGATGCTCATGGAACGGGTCGGCCTGCTCCGACCACTGCGCGACGCGATCGCAGGTGGCCTGGCCACGCTCGCCACGTGCGCGGGCATGATCGTGCTCGCTCGCGACATCACCGACGGCATGCCCGAGCAGCACGGCCTCGGCCTGCTGGATGTCGGGGTGCGCCGCAATGGCTACGGCCGCCAGGTCGACAGCTTCGAGGTGCCGCTTCACATCGAAGGCCTGAACGGCAAGACATTCCCAGGCGTCTTCATACGCGCGCCGCTCGTGGAGCGGACCGGCAAAGTTAAAGTCATCGCCGAGCACGACGGTCATCCCGTCGCTGTGAGGCAAGGACGCATCGTCGCCCTCGGCTTTCACCCCGAGCTCAGCGGCGATCTGCGGCTGCACAAGGAATTCGTTCGTCTCGCGGCATCGCCCCGATGAAAGTGCGCACCGCCGGCCTGCTCGACCTCGCGCGCATCGAGGAGATGCACCGGTTTTCGGAGACTCGCTTGAGCGAAGCCGCCACGCCCGCAGTGCGACTGTGGTCGCTGCTCAGCTCGACCCTCTCCGCGCTGCTCCCGCTGTATCAGGAAACCTTGATGTATGTCGCCGAGGAGGGCGGCAAGGTCGTGGGGTTCATTCAGGCATCAGGCCAGCCGCTCGGACTCGACCTTCACCGCGCGCGCGTGCTTCAGGTCCTAAACCTGCAGGTCGCAGAGGGATCGGACGCAGACCAGGTGGCGCCGGCCCTGGTCCAGCACCTGTGCCGCCAGGCGCTTGAGCGCGGCACGTTGAGATTGTTCGTGCGCCTGCCTGAGCGCGACCCGCTGCTGCCTGCATTCCGGCTCTCAGGCTTCCGCCAGTACGCGACCGAGCAAGTCGTCTACACGGACCAGCCGAGGCAGGGCTCCGACCAGTACCCTGACGGCCGCCGGACGGCCAGGCGCGGTGACGACCGCAGGCTCTACCAGCTCTATCGCAAGGTGACGCCGCAGGGTGTCTCGCAGCTGGAAGCGCCGACCTACCGCGAGTGGAGGGCTTTGCACACCGGCGAGCTGGCCGGCGGTTACGTGGTCGACCGCATCGAGCTCGTCGGCTGGGTGCGTATGCAGCGCGGCGGCGGCGCGCGTCCCGACACGCTGCAGTTCATTGCCTTGCCCGAAAGTCCGCTGCCGTCGGAGCTCGCCGACTTCGGCATCTCGCTCCTGGGTGATTCCGACGCACCCGCCTGGTCGAGTCTCCGTCACTATGATTCGCACATGATCGACGCCCTCCGGGGGCGTGGGTTCAGCGTCTTGCTCACGCAGTTGCTCCTGGTCAGAGAGCTGGCCGTGCGGGTGCCGAAACCGGTGCGAGAGAAAGGGCTGGTGCCTTCATTCGGGTGATGGCGCAACCGCATCAGCAGCGGGCACGGGCCATGAACTGGGACGAGGAGATCGAGCTGCTCGCGAGGGCTCTGCCCCCTGATTTGGCGCGTGCGCTGCACGAACGCATCGAGCCGAGCGAGCTACTCGAGATCGTGCTCGACCTCGGCCGTGAGCCGGAGGCGCGAGTGCCGGGCCGCGAGGTCCTGCTCGCCGATCATCCCGTTTCCGCATCCGACCTCGAGCACGTGGCCGGCAACGTCGGCCAGTTCGGAGATGACAACCGCGCCGGCATCGAGCGCACGCTGCACCGCGTCTCTGCGATCCGCAACCGCTCGGGTCGAATCGTGGGCCTGACCATGCGCGTCGGCCGGGCCGTGACAGGCACCGGCGAGATCATCCGCGATATCGTTGTCTCGGGCCAGAGCATCCTCCTGCTCGGCCGGCCTGGCATTGGCAAGACCACGATGCTGCGCGAGTGCGCGCGCCTGCTCGCGGACGAGCTGCGCAAGCGCGTGGTGATCGTAGACACGTCCAACGAGATTGGCGGCGACGGTGACATCCCGCATCCGGGCATCGGTCGCGCGCGGCGCATGCAGGTCAAGACCCCGCTCCTGCAGCACGCGGTGATGATCGAAGCGGTCGAGAACCACATGCCTGAGGTCATCGTCATCGATGAGATTGGTACCGAACTAGAGGCCGCGGCCGCGCGCACGATCGCGGAGCGCGGCGTGCAGCTGATCGCCACGGCGCACGGTCAGACGCTGGAAAACCTGCTGGTCAACCCGACGCTCAACGACCTGCTCGGTGGAATTCAAAGCGTCACGTTGTCGGACGAGGAGGCGCGGCGACGCGGCACCCAGAAGTCGGTGCTCGAGCGCAAGGCGCCGCCGACCTTCGACGTCCTCGTCGAGATCCAGGACCGCGACCGCGTCGCGATTCACGTGCCGCTGGCTGATGTGGTCGATACCGCCCTGCGTGGTCCTCTCGCCACCCCGAAGATCCGCGTCCGCACTCGCGAGGGCCGCGTGATCTCCAACGTTGACGGGCCGGTAACCGTGGCGTCGGAGCCTGCGGCAACCTCCAGCAAGCCGCTCGGCATCTTTCCGTACGGAGTGAGCCGCCATCACGTGGAGCAGTCGATCCGCGAGCTCGACCTCCCCGTGCGCGTGCTGGGCAACCTCGATGGGGCCGGCGCCGTGCTGACCCTGAAGAACCACTACCGCCGCCGCCCGGACAGCTTGCGCCAGGCGGAAAGCCGCGGCCTTCCGATCCACATCTTGAAGAGCAACTCGGTCAGCCAGGTTCGCGACGCCCTGTCCCGGATCTATGGCGTCGACAAGCAGGACGAGGCGACCACGCGCGCGCTCGCGGAGGCCGCGGCGGCCATCCGCCAGGTGAAGACGACGCTGCGCCCGGTCGAGATCTCGCCTCAGAACGCCTACCTACGACGCCTGCAGCATCATCTCGTCGCCGAGAACGACCTCTCTGCGCGCAGCACAGGCAAGGAGCCGCAGCGCCGGCTGCGCATCACTCCGTCGTCCGAAGCACCCGCGTAGTGGCCAGGCGCGGCCTGTTCATCACCTTCGAGGGCACGGAAGGCTCTGGCAAGACCACACAGACAGAGCTGCTCGGCGAGTGGCTCGCGAATCGTGATCCGGTTGTCGTTCGCGAGCCAGGCGGCACCGAGCTCGGGGAGCAGATTCGCGATGTCCTTCTCTACAAAGGGCTCGACATCGACGCCGAGGCGGAGATGTACCTGTTCATGGCGTCACGACGGCAGCTGATCGCGGAAGTCATCGGCCCGGCGCTTGCGGCCGGACAGATCGTCATCGCCGACCGGTATCACGACTCGACGCTCGCCTACCAAGGCGGTGCGCGAGGTCTGCCCTCGGTCTGGCCGTCGACGTTCCTCCGGCCGGACATCACGTTCTTGCTGGAGGGGCCGGTCGAAACCGGTCTCGGTCGACACGAAGACGCGGGCAAGACCAAGGACCGCATGGAGCGCGAGTCGATCGAGTTCCACCGCAAGGTCGCCGAGGCGTACGACCGCCTGGCGGCGGCTGAGCCCAGGCGTTTTGTCCGCCTGGACGCGACCGACTCGCGCGACAAGATCCACCTCGAGGTCCGGGATCACCTGAAGGGGTTGCTCGAAGCGCTGGAGTGACGGCGAACGGCGGAGCGTCGTGCGTTTGTGATGGACCAGGTGGAGTTCCACGATCGGCTCGAGTCGGCGATCGAGCACCGCGGCGCGACGCGGATCTACTAGTGCGTCCAGGCTCCTCAGAAACTGACCAGGATCACACCACCGACGATTAGCACCATGCCGACGATGCCGAGTGGAGACACGGGGTCGCCACAACGACGATCGACGGCCCGACCCTGGGGAATGCGTCCGACCCAGGCAGCGCGAGCGTGCCCGCCAGCTCTGTGGCAATCGCAGCGCCAAGCAGCACCCTGGGCATCACGGCAGCGAACCTAGAGATCGAGCGCCTGCGCCACCAGCTCCCGGTGGTAGGTCGCGTCGCCGAGGGTCACCTCCGACGATTTCGCCCGCTTGAAGTAGAGATGCATGTCGTGCTCCCAGGTAAAGCCGATGCCTCCGTGCACCTGGATACCATCGCCTGCGACCTTGCGGTAGGCGTCAGAGACGTACGCCTTCGCCATCGATGACGCGAGCGAGCGGTCCGGCGCGTCGGCGTCGACGGTCCACGCGGCGTAGTAGGTGGCCGACCGTCCGCTCTCGGACAGCACCAGCATGTCCGCGAGCTTGTGCGACACGGCCTGGTAGATGCCGATCGGCTTGCCGAACTGATGTCGGGTCTTGGCGTATTCGGTCGACGTCTCGAGCACCTTCTGCACGCCGCCGACCATCTCGGCGCACAACGCGGCGGTGGCCCACTCGAGCGCGCGCTTCAGATGTGGCCACGCCCCGTCCGGCGCGCCCATCACGGCGCCCGCGTCGAGCTGCACGCCGTCGAAATGGACCTCGCTCCAGCGCCGCGTCATGTCGAGGGTCTCCAGCGGCTTGACCGTCATGCCCCGCGGCCTGCCCTTGACCAGGAACAGGCTGATGCCAGACTCGCCCTCACCTCGGCTGCGCGCGACGACGACTGTGTAGTCGGCCACCTCCGCGTCGGGCACGAAGAGCTTCACGCCGTCGAGGCGCCAGCCCCCGCCCTGCTGCTTTGCCGAGAGCGCGATGCTGTTCGGGTCCCAGCGACCTGAAGGCTCGGTGAAAGCGAGAGTCGCCCGCGCAGAACCTGAAGCGATTGCGCTCAGCGCTTCCTTCCTCTGCGCCTCGATACCCGCCTCGAGGATGACCGGTACGGCGAGCCCCATGGTGGAGAAGAACGGGCCAGGAAGCAAGGCGCGCCCGGCTTCCTCGAGCACCACGACCAGATCAAGGAACGTACCCACACCGCCGTACTGCTCCGGGATGCCCAACGCGGTCCAGCCCAGGTCGGCGATCTTCTTCCACATCGCCGCGTCGTAGCCGTCGCCGCTTTCCATCAGCTTGCGCACGACCTTCGGGCTGCACTCCTTGGCGAGGAATTCACGCGCTGATCGGCGCAGCATCTCCTGCTCCTCGGAGAACGCGAAATCCACGAGCCGAGTTTAGAGCGCGACCGAAGAAGCCCTCTTCGCGCCCAATGCAGCCCACTTCCCCATGCCTTCCTCGTGGAGACCCCGATATGGTCTGCGCCGCTCGCTCACGCATCAACGGATGCGCTTGCTCCGCTGCTGGTCTCCTCTGGGGTCCTCGCGCGGAGCGCGGGCGGGGCTTCTGGATCACCGAATCTCTCGCCGAGGTTTCTCGGCCGCGTCCTTAGGTCGTAGGCGACGTCGAGTCGTGAGTCGGAAGCTCGGGCGGCTCTGCCTCCACGTGAGCGGGAAGCTCAGGCTCCTCTTCAGCGGCCGCAGCGGCCGCCACGGGGACCGGCTGTGCGGGCGACATGGGCGGAAT
>DATEGC010000126.1:0-3198 GCA_035280285.1 Candidatus Dormiibacterota bacterium
AGCAACAGCGCGATGAGGGTGCTGAACACCAGCGTCAGGGCGACGCAGGCGAATGTGAAGGCCAGCGTGCGGAAGATGACCTGATGGAACAGAGGGTCGACCACGATCGTGCGGTAGTTGTCGAGGCCGACCCACGCGCCCTGGTGGGCGATCAGCTCCCGCAGCCCGTAGTGCTGGAACGAAAGCCATACGAGCCAGCCGAGCGGAAAAGCGAGGATCCCGCCGATGACTACCAGGCTCGAGCCGATCAGCGCATAAGGAAGGAGCCTGGCCCGCCGTTCAGCGCGGATGGAGACTGGTTCGAGGTCGAGGTCACGTGTCGTGACCGCCACTCCCATCGAACCAGCCCCCTTTGTTCGCTTGTTGCTACGAGATTAACCGCCGCCGTTCAGGATCGACGTGATCCGGTCGCTGGCGGCCTTGGTCGCGTCCGCGATGCTCTGCTGCTTGGTGAAGATTTTCACCAGCATGTCGGGAAGCACGTTCGCGTTCTCGACGTTGGCCCAGTTCTGCGAGTTAGGGACGAAGCGGCTGTTCTTGGCCGCCGTGTAGAAGATCCCGTTCAGGCCGGTGCCCAGGTTGAGCAGCGACGTTGTGTTCGGGATGACGCCGCCGACGGTTGCCATCTGGGTCATGTTCTTTTGGTTCGTGAAAGTCTGCACCCACGCGTTCGCCAGGTCTTGGTGCTTGCTCTTGGCAGCGACACCGAGGTCGGACCCGCCGAGGAACACGGGAGCCGTCTGGCCTGAGTTGTGGCTCGGGATCGGGAAGGCGCCGAGCTTGTCGGCGAGCGCCGGGTTGCCCGCCTTGGGGTCAGTGATCACGCCGACTTCCCAGCCGTTGGCGACGATCATCGCGATGTGACCCTGAGCGAAGGCCGCATCCTGCTTGGCCTCGTCGCCAGTCTTGTCCGCGCGGGACAGCGAGCTGACGAGGTTGGACAGGGTCTGCAGGCCCTGCTGAGAGCTCGAGGAGTTAAGCGCGCCCTGCCACTTGCCGCCGGACTGGGTGGCGATGTTGCCGCCGAAGTCCCACACGAACGGAAGCGCCGCGTACCAGTACTTGCCGGGGTAGTACAGCGCGGAGAAGTTCGGGTCGGAGCTGTGGGCGGCCATCAGCTTCTGGCCCACGGTCAGCAATCCGTCGATGCTGTCAGGAGGCGTGACGTTCGCTGCCGCGAAGAAGTCCTTGCGGTAGATGATTGCGCGGCTGCCCGCGTAGTAGGGCACGCAGAACAGCTTGCCGCTCACAGTGCAGGAGTCCGTCAGGGACTGCAGCCACGTTCCGGAATTGTCGAAGGATCCCTTCTTGCTGGTGAGGTCCTCGAGCGCCCCGGCCGCGGCGTACTTGGCCACCAGCGTGTTGCCGAGCTCCACAACGTCAGGCGGAGTGCTGCCGGCGTATGCGGTGTCGAGCTTGGTGCCGATGTCACCCCACTGCTGGAGCTCGACGTTGACGGTCACGTTCGGATACCTGGCCTTGAAGTCGGCGTTAACGCCGTCGACCACGGCCTGCGGCGCGCTGCCGTTCATCAACCAGACCGTGAGCGTCCCGGTCTGGCTCTCGGGAGTGTTACCTCCGGAAGTGCCGCCACAGGCGGCCGCGACGATCGCCACGGCGATCGCGCCGACGGTGAACCACTTCTGCCTCAGTTTCATCTAGGCGTTTTCCCCCTTTGACTCGAATGCGGCGCGGGTGCGCCATGCGGTTGGTCGCCTTCACGTCCTCGCGCTTCCGCGGACGAGCCGCGCGGGACGCCGGCCGAGCGTCCGTTGCGACTGCGCTGGGGCACGAGGTCGGCGACCAGGCGATAACGGTCGCCGCGGTAGATGGAGCGGACGAACTCGACGATCCGACCTGACTCGGCGACGGTCGTCCGCTCGAACAGAAATGCCGGTGTGTGGAGAGGGACCCCGAGGACTTCAGATTCTTCCTCGCTGGTCACGGTCGGCTCGATCGACTGAGTGCCCGACGCGATGGTGATGCCGTACCGGACGCGTAGGAGCTCGTAGAAGGAGTGGCCCTCGAGATCGGCACGGGTGAGGCCCGGGACCAGGACCTCCGGCACGTGGAGGATCTCCATGGCCATCGGGATCGAGTCGGCCAGGCGGAGTCGCTTGACCCGGATCAGGCGCGTCTCGGGGGAGACGCCGAGCCGGTGGGCCAGGCGTGCGCCTGCCGTCGTGGTGATCAACTCGAGGGTGCGGCTGCCGGGAACCATGCCGCGACGCCGCATGTCCTCGCTGAACGAGGTGAGCGTCAGCGGCTGCGCGATCTTGGGCTCGGTCACGTACGTGCCGCTGCCGTGGCGCCGGTCGAGGTAGCCGTCCCGGACCAGGTCGTCCAACGCTGCTCGCAGCGTCAGGCGGGATACGCCGAGGTCGGTGGCAAGCTGGCGCTCGGCGGGGATCGGCTGCCCGACCTCGAGCGACTCGACCAGGTCGAGGACGCGGTCACGCGTCTCTTCCTGCTTGCTCACCGCCGCTCCCCGAGCAAGTGGTACGACCCTCCAGCGTGCTCCATCGCCGGCATTAAAGCACATATCCGGCAAGTGGTCAATACCACTTTTGGGTGGTCAAGACCACCCTCGGGCGGTGCGAGCGGCTCTACATATAGATAAAGACGAGCGGGCTCAGGTAGGGCGAACTTCGGCCGGGTTCTCTGAGTAGAAGGAGCGCGCTTGCCGCGCGCCACAACTACCGGGAGGTTTCGAGATGCATCTCATCGGGTTTCTGATCATGGGGGCCATCGCAGGCTGGCTCGCCGGCAAGATCATGAGCGGCCATGGCTACGGGATTCTGTGGGAGGGTAATCCTGGGAGTGGTGGGATCGTTCGTGGGGGGCTTTGTTTTCTCTTTGATCTTCGGCACAGCGCCAACGGGCCTCGTCATCTCGTTTATCGTCGCCTTGATCGGCGCGGTGATCCTGGTGGCGGTCGTGCACATGATCAAGCGAGAGCCGTTCCGCACAGCCTGAGCAGGTGCTCTGGGGCGCCAAAGCATTGCCGCGAGCCCGGTCCCGGTAACCAGAGCCACAGCGCTGAGCGAAAGACCGGTCCAGTTGCGGCCGCCACATACTTCGCGCTCGGCGCGGCCGCGACCGCGACCGGGTTCAGGAAGCCCTAGCCCTGCCGAGCGGCGCACGCGCCGCGTTAACGATGATCGGGATGCCGATCACCGCACCAAGGCACGTCAGGGA